>JAAUTF010000092.1 GCA_012031775.1 Candidatus Altimarinota bacterium
GACTTGACCGGCGCCGCCCCCGGACTTGCCCTGAACCACGGACCTGCCCCGGCGATCCGGGTCCGGACTTGCCCCAGGCGTGCGGACCAGGGACTGGACCCACATGCGGGTCCCGAGAGATCATGAATGCGCTCCGACGCATCCCCCGGGCCATTCAGCCCAGGGCATCGCGCCAGGCGCTTCAAGCGCCGCCTCAGGCGGCCTTGGCCTGCTTTTCCAGGAACTTCACGGCGTCCCCGACGGTCTGGATCTGCTCGGCGTCGAGCTGGGCCGCCTGCTCGACCTTGCCATGCCGTGATGTCCGCGTTCATTCCAGCAACGAGGCTATGCCGCTGGCCTGGATCGCCTCAAGCGTGGCGTCGTCGTAGCCGAGCGGTACCATGCCGCCCAGGTGAACCATCCAGACCGGCAGATCGAGCTGTGGCACCGTGGCCTTGCTTGCGCCGAGTTCGTAACCGCTGCTGTCGGTCAGCACCAGCAGGGCATCGTAGCCGCGCCCAGCGCGCAGGGCGGCGAACTGGCTCAGCAGTTCGCCCGCATCCTGGCCGCCGTAGTAGAAGATCGCGTCTGTGTCGAGGCCGTTGAGTGCGTCCATCGTCGGTGTTTCACCGCGATACTGCGAGGCGCTGAGATAGACATCGATCGACGCGCCAAGGTTGCCTAACCTGCGCAGGCGCTCGAAGGCCGTCTCCACAAGCGCGGCGTTTTCCTGCATACTGTAAGAGCGATCGAGTACTACGGCTAGCTGGAGCGCGCCGCTCGGTGGTGGCAGCTCGGCCAGCGTGCTCGGGCGAGCCAGCACACTACGTCCGTCGGCGAAATCGACGCGATGGGCCGCAGGTGCTGCCGCGCTCTGCATCGGCACCGTCGTCGGCAACCATTCGTCGCCCGCGTTCAGCGCCGCGCCGTTTAACGTACGCTGTGAGCTGCCCTCCCAGTAGACGTTGCGCTTCTCCGCCAGGCGTGGTAGTGGCCAACTGCCGTCCTGCGCCAGCACCCGCCAGGTCAGCCACATATGCATCTCGGGCCGTCGATGAGCGTCGAACGACTCCACCGCTCGTCATACTCCCAGGTCTTTGGTTCGATCGGAAGACGCGCAGCCGATATTGGCGCGGCCCGATCTGCTCGACCAGCGCCGGATCGACGTTGCGCCGCACTTCATTGCGATAGACCTGCTGCGCCGCACCGCGTGGCGCTACCTGGTAAACATAACGGTTTGAACGATCAGCGCTGTTGCCCAGCCAGACGCCGGTGATCACCGCTGACTCGGGCAGGTTGAAGTAATAGACGACCTCCTGGCGCTCGCTGGTCTGGTTTTGATAGACCTCGTAGAGCTCCATATCGGCCCAGTCGCCCTGCTCGACAATCGTCAGTCCCTGGCGTTTAAGCAGCACCTCGCGCTCGTCCACCGCCTGCCAGGCGCTCGTCGCCTGATCGACCGACCAGGTCGAGCGTACGGCGCGCACCACCGCCTCGCGCTCGCCTTCGTTGATCGGTATGTCGAAGAATTGCTGGTACAGCTCGCTGGCACGGTTCGGCTCCTGCATAAAGACAGCGTTCTGCCAGCGAAACTCTGGCGGGGCTGGCTCGGCCTCGACAGGCCGGTAGAGCACCGGTGCGGCAACTTGCTCATACAGCCGTTGCACATCGGCGGCAGCGCTTTCGTTGAGGCGGAACGCATCACGGTACATGTCGCCGACATGGTAGACTTCGCCGATGGCGCTGACATAACGTTGTGGTGCAAGATAGCGTTCAGCAGGCCAGCGCGGATCGTCTCGGCCTGTGTTAGCCGCTCGCGTGCTTCGCTCGCCGACGCTGGCGTTGTATCGAGCAAGGCAAAGGCATCGGCCTGTGGCTGACGATTCGTGACAAAGGCCAGCCCGCCCAGCGTGAGCAACACCGCGAGTGCAACGCCAAAAGCGGGCACGGCACCGCTACGTGCAGCGATACTGCGCACCGTTTGCCACCATGTGCGCACATAAATCGTTGTGATCACGATCGGCAGCGCCGCCAGCAGCAGCGAAGTCAGGGCGAAGAGCACCATACCGATCAGGTAGAAGGGGATCCATAGCACTCCGCCAGAGCGTATCATATAGCCCAGGTTTACGAAGAAGCCGGGGATGTTCGTCACGATATCGAAGGCTGCGCGCAAGATATACGCAGTGAGCGGCACTGCGTAGAAGGCGAACCAAAGCGCGGCGTAGAGCCCGACGACCAGTAGCAGGCTGAGGCCTGCAAGCCGCAGCCAGGCTAGCCAGCCGATACGCTCGCTGAACTCCTGGGCATCGAGGCCGCGCTCCTCGAAACGAAAATCCAGTAGATACCAGAGGAAGGTTAACACGCCCAGCGTCGCGGTGATCAGCAGAACGGCCAGGCCTGCTGTAAGCTCGCGCGCTACAAAGAGCCGCAACACCAGCACCAGCATCAGTGGCCCTTCAACACCATAGCCAAGCATAAAGAGGCGCAGCGGTCGGTCGCGTAGGCGGCGCAGCGCCAGTACCACCATCAGTGCTGGAATAGCTGTGAGCACGACAGCATAGACTAGAAAATCAACCGGAATGACACCGCCAGATACCGCTTCGATCATATTTGGCAGCATCAGCGGTGCGAAACCGAGAAACATAAAAACGAGAAAGATCGAGTTCCAGAGCCAGAATAGGCCATAGCCCCAGACGTGGGGACTTACGAGTGACTTGAGCATAACTCCTCCTTCTTGAAGTGTTGTCTCAACCGTGAAGCGCGAAGGGTGTTTCGGGTAGCTTCGCTCACTAAGAGACGGAACTAACTTCATCCACAGCCCTGAGCTGTTCTGCAACCGCAGCCCGCAAAAGCTGGTAGAACTCGATCAAATTCGGGTCGCCCTCGGTCTGCGGTTCGTCGAACAGAATGGACACGAGCACCCAGCGCTCTTGTTCGAGCGACACACTGGCCCAGAAGCGCGCGCCGTAATCGTCGGTGATGCGGTCGACGGATTGAAACCAGTAGTTCGCTGTCAGTTCGCCGCCGCCCTGGCGTTCGTTGCTCAGGCTGAGGCGACGAATGGGCATGGCGGTATCGACAAGTTGAGCACTGCTATGCTCGATTGTCAGGCCATAGCTCTCGAAACAGCGCTCGGGGTTATGGTGGGCGCGGCGGGTGCGGCTGGTCACCAGCAGGAGCGTACCGTTATAGCCGCGCCAGCTAAAACGCGCTCGCTCCACCGACTCAGCGCCGTCGTTAACGCAACCAGTTCAGCTCATTGGGGCAGCAACTCGAAGGGCGCACGGGTTGAGTTCAGCGGGTAACTGCCAGGGCGTTGGCTCGGCCCGGGCTTGTGCCACCGCGATCGGACGTGAAGCATAACTCAGCGCAAAGAGCGCAAGCACACCGGCCAGCAGTGGTGCTAGCCAGCGCGGTCGCGGCAAAGTATAGGAGGCCGCAGTAGATTCGCGTTCGATCGTAGCGGAGCGCTCGGCTGCGGTGGAACTTCTGAATTCTGAATTCTGAATCCTGAATTCTTGTCCCGGCAGCCGTCGCACCATCAGCAGCGCCGCTCCACAGGCGATGGCAAAGCCGACGACGCCGAGTGGCACGTGCAGCATCTCGGCGAAGAGCCGCCACCCCGCCACCTCGCCCACGCCCACTAGCGCCGCGACGCGCAATAGGTTGGTGGTAAACAACAGCACAACAAAGGAGAGAGCACCCAGCAGCCAGCGTAGACCAATGCGCCGCCCCTCGATCCAGGTGATCGCGAGCAGGAAAAGGCCACCCGTCCATAGGCTTTTAACACCGCTGCACGGCAGATCAACCTGTGAGACACCGTTCTCAAAGACGAGGATAGTGTCGACGCCGACGCCGCCGACGCCGGCAGCGGCGAAGCCCTCGCCGACGAGTCGTGCCGTCACGATGCGCATCGGATAGCCGATGAGCACCTGGGCGAACTCGCCAACCGGCAGCGCACCAATCAGCAGCAAGGCGGGTGGCAGGCCTTGCCGCCAGCGCTGTGGTGGCATCCATAGGCCGATCAGCCCGTAGCTCGCCGCGCCAAAAAGATCGCCTCGCCGAGATTTACATCGACGAAGCGCGCCAATAAGAGGTAGCCGAGCGAGCCGCCGAGCGCCAGCAGCAAGGCGGGGGCGTAGGCGTGCGGTGGGGTGTCCAGCCGTGGCTGAAGGCGTGTGTGGCGCACACGATAGACAATCAGACCGATGATGACAACCGTGATCAACTGGCTGGTGCGAAACTCTTCAAATTGATAAATGCCCGCGAGGTAGCCGAAGACCGGCCAGTAGAGCCATAACCAGCAGCAGCCGATTGTCACGTTGAGCGCACGCAACAGGCTGCTCGGCAGCTCGTGGCGCGGTGGTGAGAGAGCGCTTGTCTGCATATGTGTGTGGGGTTTAGCTTGTGGTCGTTCAGTCGTATTATAACAAGCTCATCTGAATGAACACTGATTTTGGCGTGAAGCGCAGCTCAAAGAGCGCACAGAGCAGAAAGCACACTTCTCGCAACTTGTGCTACCATGGCATATCTGTAACCTGTAACCTGTAACCTGTAACCTCCTAATGCGTCTTCTCATCATAATTCTGGTTCTGCTCAGCGCCTGTAGCCCATTGGCGAGCACGCCCGTACCTACCAACACACCGTACGATCTGCAAGAGCCTTTTCTCAGCGCCTGGCAGCGCAGTGGCGGCGAGGCGGTCGGCCGCCGTTGAGCGCGCCGATCTGGCTTGATGGCTGGCAAACTCAGCTCTTCAACGATGTTCGTATTGTCGCCGCCGATACCGAACGCGCCAGCGTCGAGCCGCAGGATGCAGATTGGCGCACCCTGCTCCCGGAACCGCTGCTGACGCTGTCGGCCGCCCCATTACGTGCCGATATCGCTCTGCCGCCGGGGGTCAGTAACAGCGCCGCGCCGCTTGAGGCTATCTCGTTGACGGTGACCATCGCCGATTACGCCGGTCTTGCTGAGCTGCAGCCTTTTTGATGCACGCCTTCGCCCGAGCGTAATCATCTCCTTCACAATCGAGCAGGGCCACGCCGATCTGCTTGTAGCTCCGCGTGGTGCCCTCGGCCCACAATGGGCGCTTATTCTGGTCGACGGTCAGCTTGCTGGTGCGCGCAGTGCGCTCTTCAACCTTGATGCGCAGACGACGCTGCGCAGCGGTAATGCCGAGCTAGATGGGCTCTACCCCGCGATCCGCGAGTTGATGGGTGGCGCGCGCGTGAGCTACGAGCTGAACGGTAGCCCGGTGGCCGGCTACCGCTCGCCGGATAACCCGCTGCTCTGGCTGCGCGACCACGTGTATCAGGGGCGCGGCTTTCGTTATTTTGAGCACGATGTTGTCAGCCTGCTCGATGCCTTTCGTGTCGCACAGCGCGCCGACGGCAGTTTCCCCGATGTGCTCGACTATCCGGAGCGCTTCGTCAAAGCGACACGCAAAGAGGTTGAGGCCGATGTCGAATTTTTGTTTGTGCAGGGTGTCTACGAAGCATGGCAGATGACGGGCGACGAGGCAATTTTGCGCCGTAACCTAGATGCGATGCGGCGCGGTTTGCGCTATCTCACCAGCGCCGCGCTGCGCTGGGATGAAGCGCGTGGCCTCGTGCGTCGCCCTTATACCATCGACACCTGGGATTTCTCTTACGGCCCGACGACGATCAGCCCCGATGGCAAACCGGCACCGCGCCATTGGATCGACGATCAGACCGTTTGGGGGACGTTTCATGGCGACAATACGGGCCTTGCTCAGGCGCTGCGCCAGATGGCGCGTATCGAGACGCTCGTGGGCGATGCGGCGCTCGCCGCCGAGTGGGATGCGCTTGCTGATGGTATCATGGATCGGCTGAACAATCTGAGCTGGAACGGTCGCTTCTATCGCCATTTCGTGCCGGAAGACCCAGCGTTTGTGGTGTCGGGTGTCGATCTGAACGAACAGCTGAGTCTTTCCAATGCCCTCGCGCTCAATCGTGGTGTGCTCGACGAGCGCCAGGGCCAGAAAGTTGTCGATGAGTATTACCGCCGACGTGACTTCGACCGCGCTTTTGCCGAGTGGTACAGTATCGACCCGCCCTTCCCTGCTGGAAGCTACGGCATGGCCGGCGGCAAAGGTGAAAATCCTGGTGAATACGTCAACGGCGGGATTATGCCGCTCACCGGCGGCGAGTTGGCGCGTGGTGCTTTTCGCTACGGACGTGAAAGCTATGGCTTCGACATTGTGCTGCGTTACGCCCAGTTGCTCGAACTCACCGGCGCGAGTTATCTCTGGTACTACCCAGATGGGCGTCCCGGCATCTCCGGCCCCGATACGATCGCCACCGATGGTTGGGGCTCAAGTGCTATGCTCGGCGCATTGATCGAAGGCGCTGCTGGTATCGCCGATCGCGGCGCACGCTACGATGATACGATCATCAGCTTGCGCTGGGAGGCGCTCCCCGGCCTGACGGACGTTTACGCGGTGGCGCGTTATGCCGCCTCCGATGGTTATACCGCCTATCGCTGGCAGCGCTACGAGCGCGGCGTAAGGCTGGCCCTCTCTACTGGCGGCGATAAGAGCTTTGTGCGCTTTCTATTGCCGCCCGACGCCCCCGAGCTGATCGAAGTTGTGGTCGATGGTCGGCCCGCTCAAAGCGTCAGCAGTTGGGTCGGCGAGAAAAGTCGCTATCTGACGCTCCCGATTGAAGGCGGCAGCGCCGATATCGAGCTACGTTGGGAGGGCTTGTGAAGAAAGCTGTTAGTACAGCGCCGCAGAAGGTCTTTCCGGTGTTCGCATAAAATGCTAGTATCATTATTTACAAGCCGTAAAAAAGAAAGGCGCTCCTCATGGATGTATCGCTCTACCGAATGATCCCGCCACAGGCGCAAGATAGCGTGTTTGTAAACAGTGTGCCGCTGATGAACGTTATCAGCCACGAGATCGAAGACATTGTTATCGAGAACGCCCTGCCGCTCGATGTTTACGCAGGCTTTCAACGCTTCTCCAACTTTGCGCGCCAAACTAAGCGCTACCAGCGCTTAGCCGCCGTGTGCCGCCGTGTGTTTGTCTGGGGCGTTCCGGATGTGGTACCACCGAATATTCCAGGTATTGAGTTTATCCCCGTTTCAACCGAGGACGAACTCGCGCGTGAGTGGTTCCTTGTCGTCGACTCACCGCAGTTTTTTACCGCGCTGCTCACGCGCGAAGAGACATACGGCCAGGATCTGCCGAAGGGGCAGCGCCGCTTCCGTGGTGTCTGGACGTACGATCAGCAGCTGGTTGGGCGCGCTTATTTGCTGATCTCACAGGTGCTCGGCCACCAGTTTCGCCCGACACTCGATCGCGACTACGAGGCGCAGAGCAAGTATCTCGTGCAGATCTCGAACCGCCTTGTTCAGCGCCAGGACAGAATCGACAAGATCCTGGCGCACAGCACGATGATGCAGCAAGGCCTCGCGCAGAGCGAGACGCCGCTGCTGATCCTCGATGTGCATCAGCGCGTCATTGCGGCCAGCGATTGCGCTGCGAAGCTCCTGGGGAGTACGCCCGCCGCGTTAATCGAGCAGCCGCTCGCCGACATTGCCGATGGCCTCCTCGCCGAACTTACGCTCTTGGCTGAGCCGACGATCATCGCACTTGGCCGACCGGGCCAGAAATTTCGCGCTGCTGCCGCGCGCGCTGTGCTCAATGGTTATGGTGATCCGCTAGGTTGGGTTATCAGCTTGCATACCAACGATATTCAGACGACGACGGTGATCAGCAAACCCGCTCTGCCGATCGCACCGACATTGCAGCGTCACCTCGCCGGCATGCAGCAATTGATCACGGTGATGCCCTCGCTCGCCGAGCGCCAAGACGTGCAAATGCGGATCGTCGGCCAACTTCAGCGTCTTGTCGAAGAGATGCAAAGCCAGGTCACCCGTGTTGCTAGTGGTGAGCTTGTGGACTAAGGAGCACACGCTAGACAAGCGTTTCGCAAGGCGGTTTGTGATGGTCGGTGTTGGCGGTTTTGCGGCCAACATCGATCACTACAGCCTCTTGCCCTGAACAGGGCGAACCTTGCAATGCGCGAACGTAGCGGTATGTGCTAAGATGAACGCGGCACACGATGACCACGAGGGAGGGGTGTCGATGGGGAAGACTCCATTTCGACCTGATCAAAACGGGTTCGCCTTTATCAATCGCTGGCATTTTCAAGCTGAAGAAAGTGCCGAGATTCGCCAATCGATGCTCAGGCCCGCAACTGAGCAAGGGTTAAGGCTGGCCAAGCCCCAGCAGAATAGTATGTTCGGGCTCAATAGTCTGTTTCAGTCTGGTATCGACGCCCAGGTGAAGAGCTGGCTCAACACACAGGTGCCCGATGGCTACGGCCTCTGCGGCGGCATGGCCTTCGCCGCAGCCGATCACTTTATAGCAGGCAAGCCGCTGCCGCGCGGCTTACACGAGAACGATCATCCGACCAACGACACGCCATATGGTAAGGCCTTACGTTCTTACCTCTGGGATCGCCAGCGCGATAGCCTCGCGGGCAACGCCTCGACCCTGCTCGGCTGGATGGCGATGCTGCATTTCGACATCGCCGGCCTCGGCGGTGCCGATTGGCTGCTTGAGCGCACCCGTGAGGAGTTCGCCGAGTTGAAGCGGTATATCGATAGCGGCAAGCCCTGGCCGATCTGCCTGGTCGGCACCTCGATGTCACCCTTCGACAATCATCAGGTGCTTTGCTATGGCTACGACGACAACGGCGATGGCACGAGTATGATCTACCTCTACGATATGAACTGCCCGGGCCGTGAGCATATTACCCGCCTCGATATGCGCGGCAAGCAGCTCGAAGCGCAAGAGTCTTGCCCTGGCCCGCACCGTGGCCCACTGCGCGCCTTCTTCTGCAACAATTATACGCCCGAGCCGCCGCCCGCCCTGCGTGCCTAGCATATGCGGACGGGTGGCAAAATGTACTACCGTGGCGCTAATGCTAGCGTGTAAGGGCGCTGACACTGGTGCCCGCCTTTTAACGTAGATGAACGCATCGCGTCGTGCAGCGTTGCTGCCGCCAGCCCCGAAAGGCGCAGCACGCTGCGCCCGCCGTTTAATGTGAACGATTATATCTTTCTCCGCGACAGCGCCCTACGCCTGCTGCTGGGCGACCGCTCCGACGCAGTCCTCAACGAGCGCCCCGCGCCTACCGCGCTATCTGGGCCGCAGCTCGCCGCTGCGCTGCGCAGCGCGACGCTTGCGCTGCGCGCTGAAGCAATTGCCGACGATGGGCTCCTGGTGGATTACCGCCGTTTGCGCGCGAGCGCAGCCTACGCGGCCTACCGCATACAGCTCACTCCGCAGCTGCACGCCTTCGATCTTACGACGCTGAATAGTCGCTGGGAGCGACTCGCGTTCTGGTGCAATGTTTACAATGCGCTTGTGATCGATGCGGTAATCGCCTACGGCGTGCAGCGCAGTGTGTCTGAGCGCCTGTTTGGCCTGAGCTTCTTTCGCACCGCCGCCTATACGATCGGGGGCTTGCGTTTCTCGCTCGACGATATCGAACACGGGATTTTGCGCGCTAATCGCGGTAGCCCCTTTCTCCCTGGCCCGCAGTTCGCGTCCGCCGACCCGCGCCTCAACCATGTCGTTGAACCGCCCGATCTGCGCATTCACTTCGCACTGAACTGCGCGAGCCGCTCTTGCCCGCCGATCGCTTTTTTTGCTGCCGAACGCGTTGACGCCCAGCTCGATCTGGCCGCACGCAGCTTTGTTGCCGCCGACACGGTCGTCGATGCCGAACAAGGCCTTGTGCGCATTTCTCAGATCTACAGCTGGTATCGCGCGGATTTCGACGGCCCGGCGGGCGTTGTGCGCTTCCTGCAGCGCTACCTCCCCAACGACGAACGCCGCCGCTGGCTCAACAGCCGTCAGAGTGTCGGCCTTTTCTACACTCCCTACAATTGGGATCTCAACGCTGCAACCTGAGCGCGATACACTCCTCGATACGTGGCTGAAAGAGCCGCTGCCACCAGTTTACTGGGTTGGGCCAGCTGATGACTAGCTGCAGCGGATCGGGCGCGGAAACAAGGCGTAGTTGTTGGTGAGCTTGCACGTGCTCGTCGATACGCTCAGCTACACCCGTCCAATCGATGCTCTGGTTCAAATAGAAGCTATGCATCGCCAGGATCGGCGCGATCAGCTGTGGTAGCTGTGCTGATGTTACCGGTGTCACACTGACGAAGCAATCGTCGTGTGCGTGAATACGTAGCCGCAACCGCGAGTCTTGATGATCGAACAGGGCCGTGCATGCTTCGTCCAACTGCGCCTCATCGCCCTGTATTGTCGCAGGCCAGCAGTCGATCTCGTGCAACAGTTCGGCGGTGATTTGATATTCGACTGCACCGTCATATGGCGCGACCAACCTGACTGGGCCTGGTTGGTCATATGGCAGCTGCTGCAAGTTGGCTGCTGTCACTGCATCGACGGCGATCAGCGCAAGATTGTCGTCGTAGTCACCGTAAATTCGTGAAAACCACACTATATCCGCCCTCGGCAACGCGGCGAGCAGCACGCGCAGGCTTACCCCGGCTCCGCTGAAAACCCTGCTCGCCACGCGATATCGGTGCGGCGTTGCTCTGTCCACCAGCAGCTATGCATTGGATCCAGCATTATCATCCTCTGTCTAGTGCCGCTGCCAGCGACGTGTTCGCCATCGAAAGCACGACGATGGTGTCCTAATGCGGCATACACGATCTGTGACCTGCAATTGCACTAGTCGCATTTGTGCTTTCGCGGTTCAATGACACTGTACCACGTCGCTACGCAGCGTAGCTCTCGTGCATTGGGCCGCAACTACTGCTGGATTCTGACTTCGACAACACGGTATACTAGAGTAATCCTAAATAAGCTGTAAAGCAGATTGTGTTGTCGTGCGCAGCGTAGCCGTGTACGACAACACAGCTTCTTTTACAAACCATTTAGGCATACTCTATCTCTACTGAAGCGTCTATAGCATTAGGAGTGAACCATGACCTCGCCTTTTCTCGACGCAGCCGCCGCCTTGCAGGACGAAATCGTGGCGATCCGGCGTGATCTGCACATGTACCCCGAGCTCGGCTTTCAGGAGTTTCGTACGGCCCAGATCGTTGCCGAGCAGCTCGGTGCGCTTGGTTACGAGGTGCAAACCGGCGTCGGCAAAACTGGCGTGGTCGGCTTGCTCGGCAGCGGCGATCCCGACCAGCGCACCGTGTTATTGCGCTTCGATATGGATGCCTTGCCGATCCAGGAGGAGAACGATGTGCCCTATCGCTCCCAAACGCCCGGCGTGATGCATGCCTGCGGCCACGATGCGCATGTGGCGGTCGGTATCGGCGTAGCCAAGCTGCTTGCCAAGCATCGCGACGAGCTGAACGGCACCATAAAACTGATGTTTCAACCCGCTGAAGAAGGTTTGGGCGGCGCGATGGCGATGATCCAAGATGGTGTGCTCGATGGGCCGAAAGTGGACGTAGCGCTGGGGCTGCATGTTGCCTCGCAGCTGCCGCTCGGCATGGCGGTGGTGCGCAGCGGCCCGATGATGGCTGCCTCCGACAAGTTGCAGATCACCGTGCGTGGCAAGGGCGGCCACGCCGCACATCCCGACCAGACGATCGATGCAGTGCTGGTTGCAGCGCATATTGTTGTCGCGCTGCAAACGATTGTGGCACGTAATCTCGACCCGGAGGAGCCCGGCGTGATCACGGTTGGCGCGATCAATGCTGGCAAGGCGGCCAACGTCATCGCCGAGACTGCCGAATTGCGCGGCAGCATCCGCAGCTTCAACCCCGCTGTGCGCCAGCTGCTGCACAAACGTATTCACGAGGTCGCCAGCGGGGTCGCCACTGCCCTTGGCGCAGAGGCTGATGTTGAGGTCGTCCTTGGCGTCGATGCGACGGTCAATGCCCCCGAACCCACCGCGCTGATGTACGCGGCCGCCAGCGCTGTTTTCGGGAGCGAAAAGATCAATACTACCTATCGCACCACCGGTGGCGAGGATTTTTCCGCTGTGCTCGCACGTGTGCCCGGTAATTTCTTCTTCCTCGGTGCGCGCAACGACGAGCGTGGTCTCAATTTTCCGCATCACAACCCGCGCTTTGATATCGACGAGAGCTGCTTGCACCAGGGAGTCGCCATCCTCTGCGATGCGGCGGTGCGCGCGCTCAAAAGCTAGTACAGCGCGGCGGAAGGGTGTTTCCAGGTATATGCGCTTAAGCTCGCCCCATGCAGGCGTTCATCGGAGGCGGGCTGACGCTTCAGCGTACCAGTAATCAAGATTGAACATTCCTGCTACAATGCCCTGCGGTGAGCATGTTCACCACAGGGCATTCTTAAGTAAATGACGTTGACTACTAAACAAAAGCCTGCTATACTCGCCCCACACGAAGCCGCAAGTGGGTATTGCTCAGGAAAGGTTGTTATGCAGCTGACCGAAAGTGTCTCGTTGATCGCGCCCAACGGCGGGCGTCTCGTCGACTTGCTTGTTCCCGCCGAGGCGTGGGACGAGCAGAAAGCGTTCGCCGCAACTTTGCCCTCGATCCAGATATCTGAGCGCGTAGCCTGTGATCTCGAGTTGCTCGCTAGCGGTGCCTTCTCGCCGCTCGACCGTTTTATGGGCAAGGCCGACTACGAGCGCGTTTTTGGCCGAGCTGCGCCTTGGCAATGGCCATATCTTCCCGATCCCGGTGACGCTGCCGGTCGATAACGATGCCCCGATCGCGCTCGATACACAGGTGGCGCTGCGCGACAGCAAGAACAATTTTGCTGGCGATTCTTACCGTCGAAGAGATCTACCCCTGGAGCCTCGAAGAAGCCGCACTGCAAGTCTTTGGCA
>JAAUTF010000093.1 GCA_012031775.1 Candidatus Altimarinota bacterium
TGTCGACAGAAGCGCTCGCAGCAGTTCATAGACGTCGTCCGTCGACCTGGTCGCCGACATAGGCGACGCGTGTGCTGTCGGGGCTGATCACAAACTCGACAACGTTGCCAAAATCGGGCAGCGGGTCGTTCAGCGTGGCGGGCGAACCACCGGTGATGCTGACGCTGTAGAGCTCGATGTTATCGAGATCGTCCTGGTTGGCACGGTAGACAACACGCTGACTGTTAGGGCTAATTGCGAATTGGTGGATAAAGCCACCAAGCGTGAAGATGCTGCTCAGGCGCACCGAGGTGCCGCCGTCGATCGGCACGCTGTAGAGCTCGGTATTATTCAAGAACTCCTGATCGGCCCGATAGACAACACGCTGGCCGTTGGGGCTGATTTCGAGATTGTAGACCTGGCCACCGGCCACTAGCGGTGTGTTGAGCTTAACGGGAGCGCTGCTGCCATCGATCGGCACGCTATAGATTTCACTCACATCGGCGGTGTCCTGCTCCGCAATAAAAACCACAGTCTGGCTGTCCGGGCTGATCGCGAAGCTATGCACATCGGCGGTGGGCTGCAGATCAAGGTTGAGCTTGATCGAAGCGGCGTTATTGCCCAGGGTAACACTGTAGAGCTCGACGATACCGGACGTGTCCTCGTCGGCGAGATAGACCGCGCGGCTGCCGTCGGGTGTCAGCTCGTAGTCTTCGACATCGCCGCCGGTGGCCTGGGTATCGGTGAGTTGCACTTGCTGGCCGCTGACGGTGGTGGAGGCGGCGAAGAGATTGAAGACACCGGCGGTGGTTGGATCGGCATCGTAAACCACGCGCTGGCTGTTGGGGCTGATCGCGAACTCCTCAATGTTGCCGTTGATGTTGAACTCGTCGTTGAGCTGCACCGGCGTGCCGCCGCTGAGGCCGACGCTGTAGAGCTCGAAGACGTTAAAAGAATCCTGGTCGGCGACATAGAGCACGCGCTGGCTGTTCGGTGTGATCTGAAAGTCCGAAACCTCGCCACTAGGCGGTAGATCGCGGTTGAGGCGCACGGTAGCAGCGGTGCCGGCGATCGGGCTGCTGTAGAGCTGGTCGAGAAAATCGCTGTCGTTGTCGATGTCGCCGATAAAGACGACCCGCGTGCCGCTTGGGCTGATCTTGTAGTCGTCGATGAAGGTGGTGCCGGACGGTAGACCACCGCTGATCACCTGGTTCTGATCGAGGAAGTTACCGGCACCAGGGTCGCCCACAGGGACACTCACCAGCTCATAAACCTCGTCGGTGTAGGCGTCGGCGCGATAAACGATAGAAGCGCCATCATCGCTGAATTGAAAGTCGATGACAGTTTCCGCCGCAGCATCAACGGCGCTACTGATGACATCAACCCTATCGAACACATTGTAGAAGCGGCCCCAGACCTGTACTTGATCGAGCGGATTGAAGCCGGTGACAGCATCGACACGAAAAGCAAGAATCTCGCTATTCGCCGACCATTCAAAATCCTCACGCACACTGCCGCCAACATCGAGCGCCGGGCTCACGGTTTCAGGAGCGCTGCCGCCAGCGATATTGACGCGGTAGAGTTCGAACTGATCGTCAGTGGTCTCGTCGGCGCGGAAGGCGACAAAAGTGCTGGCCGGGTTGATGGCAAAGTTCGTCACCCTGCTGTTACCGGTCGGCGCATTAAGCTGCTCGGCCGGGCTACCACCAGTCAGCGGCGCACTGTAGAGGTTGGCATCAAAGAAAAAGCCCTCGCTGCGATACACAACGCGCCCATTATCCTGAGCGACCGTGTAATCATCGAGCACGTCCTCGCCATTGGTCGGATCGTTGAGCAGTTGCGAGACGCCGCCGCCGATCGGCACGCTGTAGAGGTTAAACTCCTCATCGACCTCGCGATCGGCACGATAGACGACGGTGTTGCCGTCGGGGCTGATCACAAAATCCTCGACATCGCCGTCCTCGACGAGCAGGCCACTGAGCGGCTGCACAGTGCCGCCCGCGATCGGCACGCTGAACAGCTCGAACTTCTCGTCTTCATTTTGATCGGCAAGATAGACGATGGTGCTGCCGTCGGCGCTGATGGCGAAATCCTCGACCTCGCCGTCGGTAGTGAGCGGGCCGTTGAGTTTCACCGGGGCAGCGGGCGGATCATCGGTGAGCGGCAACGCAACGCTGTAGATCTCGAAGATGTCGCCGGTGGTCTGATCGGCAAGATAGACGACGCGGCTGCCGTCGGCGCTGATCACAAACTCATCGATCTCGCCGCCGACAGCGAGCGTGCCGTTGAGCTTGTCTGTTGCAGCAGCGACCGGGCTGGTGAGTGCGAGCGGGGCGCACAGGGCAGCGATCAGCATAGCACTGAGCACGATACGCTGGCGAGGGCGGTGTGGGCGTGGGGGCTGATGCATAAGTCTCCCTTTCTTCAAAAAACCGACATTCGTTGGCGGCGAGGGAGGGTACAGGTTGGAGGTTACAGGGTACAGGTTGAAGGCTACAGCGCAACACTTGGGCCAACACAAGCTGCTTCCTGTAACCTCGCACCTGTGACCTGCACCCTAAATCCTTCGCCGGAGGCAACAAAGCAGCCGCGGACGCAGGTTTCGCGCGGCATGGATGAAACCGCAGTGCCAAGACGCTGAGCTGTGATGTTCAGATAAACGGGGGGCATGCCTGCTTTAGTGCCTGAGTGGAATGTTATGCAAGGACAGTAATTGTATTGTCATGTATCGATTCATGTTCAGCGTAAAGGTGGAGCGTACTACGTCTCTACGCTGAACCTTGCTATAATGCGATCAAAGGAACAAAAAGAGGTAGCTTATGCCGCAGACACGTGCGATAACGATACGGAGTGCCACGCACGGCGAGGATTGGGCGGTCGAGCGGCTGTTTGACGCGCTGCATAGCCATAACGCAGCGCTCGACGCGCGTTTTGCGCTGGCCGAGGGCTGGCAGCCAGTGCTAACCGAGCACCTGGCGCATACACGTGCGCTAGGTAACGGCCTGACACTGCTCGCCTGGGCGGGTGAAGTGCCGGTGGGACTGCTGATGATGGGCATACATCTTGACTCGCGGCTATTCCGCCACCGCAGTTGGGCTGAGCTGCTGGCGCTGTATATCGTGCCGGAGATGCGCGGTAGCACACTGAGCCAGCGCTTGCTCGGCCTCGGCACCGCGTGGGCACGCGAGCGCGGCCACGAGCGCATCCAGCTGTATGTGACGGCGAGCAACGAGCGGGCAAAGCAGTTCTACGCGCGGGCCGGCTTTCGCGCGGCGCAGGAGATCTGGCGGCTGGAGCTGAACGATATGCCGACACACGCTGAAAAACGGAGCTACGGGGCCGCGCTGGCGCGCGACCCGAACCCGCTCTCGGCACACACACATTATGTTTTGTTAGAAGAGGACGAAGTATGAGCTGTGAGGCGTGAACCGTCATTCGACAGTTCGATCACGGTTCACGCTGCGGGGACTTACTTTAGCTCGAAGGTTACCTGGACGCTGGCGGAGAAGGCCTGCTCGCCAGCCTGAATGGGGGCACCGGCACCCTCGGCGCGGTCAGCCATCGCGGGCATCGGCATCGGGGTAGCACCGATGCTCTCGCTGATCAGCAGGACGGCTCCGACTTTGCCGCCGCCAGCTTTGGCGAGCTGCTCGGCGCGTACGCGAGCGTCAGCCACAGCCTGCTCGCGCGCCTGGGCCAGCAGAGCGGCCGGGTCGGCGACACTGAAACTGATGCCGTAGATACGGTTCGCGCCGACCTCGACGACATCATCGAGCAGGGTGCCCGCCTTGGCGAGATTGCGGATCACCACGGTAACGCTGTTGTTGACGGTGTAGCCGGTGACTTCGCGCCCATTGTTGTCGTAGGTCGGGTAGATAGAGAAATTGCTGGTCTGGATATCTTTCTCGGCGACTTCAAGCTCCTTGAGTTTGGCGATCAGAGCGTTGAGCTGGCTATTATTCTTGGCGAGCGCCTCCTGGGTGGTAGCGGCGGTAGTCTCGACGCCGATCTGCACGCTGGCGGTGTCGGGCGTGCCGCGCACCTCGCCGCTGCCGATCACAAGGATCTGGCGCGGGCTCGTGGGGGCAGCGGTGCTCTGGGCGGCGGCCGGGCGAGCGGCAAGGCCGAGGTAGGCGCTGAGAGCGAGTAGAAAGCCGGCGATAACGCCGCTGAGCAAGATCAGGGTAGTGGCCTGGCGAGCGGACATGGTTGAAGCTCCTTCGATATCTGAGTCGCGGCCCGCGCCGCGCTGTATGGAAGGAAGACGGTGGGGGCCAGGATTTGGTTCCACAATGGTCAAGGCACCATAGGAGCGCAGTATACTGCGCTCCTATGGCACCAGCCTACAGGCGCTCGGCGATCGACTTAGCCTGAGTGAAGAGATTAAGATAGTCAAAGCCACCGGCTTTGCTGTCGGTACCGCTCATATTGAAGCCGCCGAAGGGGTGAATGCCAACAAGGGCACCGGTGCATTTACGATTCAAGTACAGGTTGCCAACGTGAAACTCCGCGCGGGCGCGCTGCAGGCGGGCGATATCGCGCGAGTAGAGCGCACCGGTGAGGCCATACTCGGTATCGTTGGCGAGATCTAGGGCGTGGTCGAAGTCGCGCGCTTTGATCACGGCGAGCAGCGGGCCGAAGATCTCCTCGCGCGCGATGCGCGCCTGCGGATCAACATCGGCGAAGACCGTCGGGTTGATGAAGTAGCCACCGTGCTCGATCAGCTCGTGGTCGATCACCTCGCCGCCGACGACGAGGCGGCCTTCGTCCTGGCCAATGGCGATATAATTACTGATGCTGTCGAAGGCGCGCTTATCGATGACAGCGGCCAGCTGGGTAGCACTTTCCCAGGGTTACCGAGCTTAAGCGCCTTAGTACGCTCGATCACGCGCTGCAGCACCGCATCGTACACGCTCTCAACGATAATCGCCCGCGAGCAGGCGCTGCACTTCTGGCCCTGGAAACCGAAGGCTGCGGCCACAATACCCTCGGCAGCGGCGTCGATGTCGGCGGTCTCGTCGACCACGGTGGCGTCTTTACCGCCCATCTCCAAAATGGTGCGCTTGAGCCAATTCTGGCCTTCCTGGCGCACCGCAGCGCGCTGCATCACGCGCAGGCCCACCGCTTTTGAGCCGGTGAAGCCGATAAAACGCACGAGCGGATGATCGACAAGAAAATCGCCGAGCACGTCGTCGTCGCCGGGGAGGTAGTTGACAACGCCGGGCGGCAAGCCAGCATCTTCAAGAATCTCGACCAGTTTATAGGCGAGCACAGGGGCGCGCGGCGAGGGTTTAAGCACCACCGTATTGCCCGTTACAATCGGTGCAACAACAAGAGTGGTGGCGATGGCGAGCGGAAAGTTCCAGGGCGGAATGGCCAGACCGGGGCCGAGCGGGATGTAGCGCAGCTCGTTGAACTCACCGGGATTGGCGATGAGTGGGCCGGACTCACCCTGGAGCTTGAGCGCCTGGCGCGCATAGAGTTCACAGAAATCGATCGCCTCAGCCACATCGCCATCGGCCTCGGCCCAGTTTTTCGAGACCTCGTAGACCATCCATGCCGCCAACTCTTCTTTACGCCGCCGCATGATCGCCGCCGCGCGCAGCAGCACCAAGGCGCGCTCCTGGACTGGCACGCGTCGCCATGTTTTGAAGGCAACGTCGGCCGCAAGCAGCGCCCGGTTCGCCAGTTCCTGATCGGCCTTGCTGACGTAACCGACCACCTTGCGCGGCTCGGCGGGGTTGAGCGAGGCCAACTTCTCCTCGCGCTCGATATGCTCGCCGTTGATTACTACAGGGTAACTGGCACCAAATTGGCCGCTGACGTGGCGCAGAGCGCGCTGCATAGTGGCACGGCGCTCCGAACTCGAAAAATCACCAAATGGTTCAGTACGGAATGGTGGCAACATCTTCGTTCCCCTTTCATACAATGGGTGGCAAAAGAAAGCATGTTGTTGCCAGCCGCAACGGCTCTGCTATCGAGACTGGCAACAACACCTCTTCTTGCCGTGCATTGTAGCATCTGTTGACAGCGGTGCTACAATAGAGACAGATACCCCCTGGGGGTATAACAAAAAGATCTCAGTGGTACGACCCATGCTACAATGAAGGGTATGTATACCGCATCAGGAGGAAGAGATGACGCACAGTAAAGTGGTGATTATTGGCTCGGGGCCGGCAGGTCTAACGGCAGCGCTCTACGCGGCGCGCGCCAATCTGGAGCCGCTGGTAGTGCGTGGTCTGCAGCCAGGCGGCCTGATCGCCACAACCAGCGAGGTAGAGAACTACCCCGGCTTCGTCGACGGCATCGGCGGCTTCGAGCTGTACGAGCACATGGAGCGCCAGGCGGGGCGCTTCGGCGCGCAGTACAAAGACGCGATCATCCAGCGGGTGGATCTGAGCGAGCGTCCGTTTAAGCTCTACACCGACACCGACGAGCTAATTAGTGCCGATACACTAATTATTGCCACTGGCGCTTCGCCGCGCAAGCTGGGTGTGCCGGGCGAGGAGAAACTAGCCAATCGCGGTGTCAGCTACTGCGCCACCTGTGACGGCTTTTTCTTCCGCAACAAAAAGGTTGTAGTCGTCGGCGGTGGCAATAGTGCGCTGGACGAAGGCCTGTTCCTAACACGCTTCGTCGACGAACTAGTGATCGTACATCGTCGGGACAGTTTGCGCGCCGATCCGGTGCTGCAGGAGCGAGCCTTCGATAACCCGAAGGTACGTTTCGTGTGGGACTCAACGGTCGACGAAGTGCTCGGCGGCGAGCGTGTCGAGGGTGTGAAGCTGCGCAACTTAAAAACTGGCGAGCAGACAACGCTGGAGACCGAGGGCGTGTTTCCCTACATCGGCCATGTGCCGAATACCTGGCTTTTTAAGGATGTGCTGGAGCTTGACGAGACCGGTTATCTGGTGACGGACAACCGCCAGCGCACGCAGATCCCTGGCGTGTTTGCGGCCGGTGACGTCGTCGACCATGTCTATCGTCAGGCGATCACGGCGGCGGGCGAGGGCTGCCGCGCGGCGATGGAGGCGACTTGGTTCCTCTCCGAGCAGGAGCACGCGGCGAAGAAGTCGCAAGCCGTGACCGAAGAAGTGGTCTCACCCGCACTCGGCCAGTGGTAGGAGTTTTGCCCGTGTGCAGGTTGCACACGGGCATGTGTAATTTACGGGCGAATGCGGCGCAGCAGAGCATTGAGGCGGTCGTAATCGTCTTTGAGTAAGCCGGCGACTTCGCGGCCAGCGTCGACGAGGTAGGCGCGCGGGTCGGGGCGCGCACGGGCGATAGTTCGAATGACCGCAGCAAGCAGTTCGTCGCTAGGAATCTGGGCGGCGAAGAGCACACTGCGAAAGAAATCGCTCGACTGGCTAAAAGCCGTCAACTCGGCAGCATCGCAGGGGTAAACGCTGTAGTGAACGGGCGGCGGCTGCGGCGGCAGATAATGATAGACGCGTCGCTCGGCGCTGAAGCCGACCGTCAGCGCAGAAAACTCGGTCTGCAGCACTTCAGCGAGGTCGGGGTGCTCGTGGTAAATCTCGGCATCGTAGAGCTCACGCCCGGTGTAGGTGCCGCCCGCGAAACGACGGCGCGCCCACCGGGGCTCTTTGCTGCCGGTGCGGATCTCATAAACCAGGCCATAGACCGCCATCTCTGCGTCGAGCGATTGCGCCCGCACCAGGCCGCCGAAGGGCGACGCCGCGTGCAACGCGTAAGCCCCGGCGGTAAAGCGGGTGGTCGATGTTTCGATAACTTCGCCGATACGCTGCATAGCGGTGTATGTGTCGTACAGGTAATGTGCAGCCGAGGCGGAGCGTGGCTCCGCCCCGGCTGCACATTAGCCGCGGGTAAACTCTTTGCTCTCACGTTTCATCGAAGCGCTAGCGGCGACCTCGGCGCGATAGAGGCTGCCCTCGACCATATGTTGAAAGGCGCGTCGCTCGGGGCTACGGACGATCGCCTGCTCGTGGGCGCGGGCAAGCGCTACCGGGTAACCATCGCCGCGTACGCACTGGTCGTAGACGAGCGTATGGACGCGATCAAGCTGCTCGGCGTCGGTCGCCACCCAGCGCGGCACCTCTACACGTGCTAATTCGCGGCCAACGCGTATCAGGAAGAAATGGATCAGATGCTCGCCGTAGCACTCGACGTTGATACGACTCATGGACGCGAAGAGCGGGCCGCGCTGGCCTTCTGTGAGGCGCTCGGCAAAAATATCGGCGTCGATCAAGCCCTCGCAGATTTTACACGATGGCTCGCGATGCGCACGTATATCGCTGCATTCACTGCAGCGCGCGCCTTTGCCCGCCGCCACATCGACATCGGGGCAGAACATCAGACGCATAGTACCAGCCACCTCGGGAGCGCGCGGGCGACTGATATAGCTTGCCACAGGGACGCCGCTTTTGCGCATGCGCTCAAGGTAACTCAAATAGCGCTGTAAGAAATAATCCTGCACGAAACGCTCGGCGTTGGCCAGCGCCCAACGCACCAGGGTGCCGTCCTGCAAAGCCAGCGCGGGCAGGCTCCCGTCGAGCATCTCATCGGCGAGATCGGCGAGCGCCACTCCTTCCTCGACATCACGGCGCGCGGCAAGATAATTACCCTCGATCGCCACGCGGCGCAGGCCATCCGTCAGGTAGAGATCCTCTTCAGTGTAATACAAATAGGGTTGCGAGTTGAGCCGGGCTAGCGGCTTGTGACCATAACGCAAAAAAACGCGCCCAACGTTTACGAGCGCACAAGCGACCGTGCCATGGCGGTCGAGGTCGATCTGCGAACCATCGGTGGCGACAAGCGCGTAGGAAGCGGGGCAAGTTGGTAATGGGCGCACCGTATCGAGCGGCTCAACGGGCAGCGCAAAAAGCCAGCTTGCCGTCTCACGGCTCAAGTTTACGGCCTGAGCCCAACGTTCTGTCTCGGCAGCTGCGGATCTATAACGTGCGGCAACCTGCTGGGTGCGGGAGGCTGTATCGAGGCGCGACCCGGCGGCGCTGCCGCTCATCTGGCGCACCTGTTTCCCGAGTGCAGTGAAATCGAGTGACATGGAGATTATAGATTACAGATTACAGTGTTAGACAAGGTTTCGAAAAGCCGTTAGTGCTGGTCGGTGCTGGCGGCTGCGCTGCCAGCACTGACCAGTACCAACCCGTTCCTGAATTTAGCGTGCGCCAGAACGATCGCGTACTTGCAAACCATATGTCAGGATAGTACAGATGTTCAAGGTTGTCAATTAGTGTGTCGCAAAAATTCTGAGGCCCTCCCTGTGCGACGCGCAAAGTCTCGGCAACAAATTTAACCATTTCTTCCCGTTCACAAAGGGCAGGGTGTGCATTATGATGCACCATACAACGAGCGATACCAAGAACAAGGAGCATTGTTATGCGCGGCCTGCTTGCCATGCTGACGATTTTCTGTCTCCAATTGGGGGCACCCAGCGGTACGATCGCGGCGAACGAGCCCTGCGGCACAGATGGGGTAAGTATGAAGGGCCAGGGTTCCGCTTACCCAACAGCGCTCTTGATTGTGTGGAGCGACGCATATTGTCAGACCACGCCGACGGTGAAGATCGACTATAACGCGCACAATAGCAACGGCGGCGCGCGCGGTTTGTTCGCAGAGAGAACGCCCTTCACCTTTGCGGGTATCGGCGAGCCTGCCAGCAGCCTCGGCTTCTTTACCGGCGAACCGCGCAAACTTAACCAGATAGCTCAGATTCCGACGAGCCTGACCGCAGTGGCCTATGTTTATAATCTAAAAAACGAGAAGGGAGAACCGTTCAGGCCAGTCAATATACGCATTAACGAACTGCGTCAGGCCTTCGGCACAAACCAGCCACCAAACTGGAACGACAATGTTACCGCGCTGAGCAACCCGAGCATTGCACGCGCGCTGCCAGCGATTCCCATGACGGTCGCCTGTCGCCCCGATCGCGCCGACAACGATCTACAGGCGCTGCACAACGCTTTTATGCTCGCAACAAACACCACAATCGCCAGCCCGCAGCTCGGCGCAGGCTGCACAATCGCAAAAACACGGCTTGCGACGGATGAGGAAGTGAAGACCTGGGTCAACGGCAGCAACGGGCGTATCGGCATCGTCGACTATCGCTACGCCGTGCAGTATCAGATGCCGATGCTGGCGATTTGCCGCGCAATCCACAAAATAGAGCTACCTATCGCTGTGTCAGCCCTAACGAGGGGACGATTCAGGCGGCGGCAAACGATGAGCTTTTTGACGATCAACCGGTATGGCCCGAAAATCGTGAGCGTTATCCGGCGGTTGGCTACTCCTGGACGATTTTTCGTAATGATTTGACCGACGATGCCGGTAAAGCGCAGATCGCGGCGCTCACGCGCTTTCTCTTCTGGGCGATAGATACGCAAGATAGCGTGACCCGCCAGCAAATCTATATTCCGCTCCCTGCTAATGCAAAGGCCTATGCGCTCAGCCAACTCTGCAAAGTACAAATCGATGGTTCACAGATTATAAGCCAGGGCTGTGCCAATCAATAGCGTTCGCATCGTTGCTGCTACTTTATAGACCTAGCCTGTAAGACAAGGTTTCAAAAAAGCTAGTTGTAATGGTCAGTAGTGGCGGCTGCGTCGCCATCCCCAACCGGCACCAACCCGTTCCTGAACCTGGTGTGCGCCAGAAGGATCACGTACTGGCGCACCATGTCTAAACGGGCAGGCTTGCTTCCAAAAGATCCGAACCCTTCCATCGTCTACAATCGCTGGTGCGAGCACTCCCTGCTGTGTAACCTACTTGTAACTGCACGGCGTAGTCTGAGGGCGAACGTAAGCTATCATACGACGCTTTATAATATAAGGGAGAATACCGATGGACTGGAACAAGCAAGCCGTGGATATGATGAAGACATGGACGGGTACGCAACAGAAGATCTGGGATCATTGGGTCGAGACGATGCAGACCATGGCGGCCACGCCGATGAGCGCCGAAAGCTGGCAGAAGGCGGTCGATGCATGGCGCGCAACCGTGCGCCAAACGCTGGATGCGCAGATCGAGCTGACGAAGCTGTGGGCCAATGGGGTGAATGAAGGCAGTAAGGATGCTACGGCCGCAATGGCGCGCAGCGGGGTCAGCACACCGATGACTGTCGAGGAGTGGACGAACAGCGTTGTAGAGCTAACGCGCTCGATAACAGCGACGCAGGTGGGCTTTGCGGAGAACTGGTCGAACCTGCTGAAGCAGGCCGACCCGGCAACGATGATGAAGGCCTGGGATACAGGCCAGGCGCAGCAGGTGCTGACCTACTGGCAAGATGCTGCACAGAAGGCGGTCGAGGCGCAGGCCCAATTGGCGAAGATGATGACCGCGACGGGCGCGCAGCAGAGTGTGACACGCGTTGAGGTTGAGGGGCAGCAGGGCTAGGATAGAAGTCAGAAGTCAGAAGTCAGAAGTCAGAAGATCGAGCACCTACGATTCTTATCGAGCACCTACGATTCTTAATGTGCTCCAGACATCGCGATGAGTTGCGATGTCTGGAGCGTTTTTTTAGTCCTATTACTGCAATCACGCTTCTGAATTCTGACTCCTGACTCCTGAATGCGAATGCAGGGGCAGGAGCAGATCGCCCTGCATGTAACCACAGAGCGCATCGCAGTCCCAGACGCCATTCCAGAAGCTAATCGGCCAGGGGCGGCTAAAATCCGGTTTGAAGCCGAACTTGCCGTGCGGATCGTCGAGCAAACCCGGGCCATTAATGGCAAAAGCGCGCTCTTCGACAAAGCCGAGCCCACGCCGACGGCGATCGTCGGGGGTTTGCTCGTCGATGGCAAACTCGCTCAGGCGTTTCTGCAAGGCGGCGCGCACGAGCGGGTCGGTGGCGGTGACGAGATCGGCTTCGAGCAACGCTTTACGCCGCAACCGATAGCTCGCGTAATCGGGCAGCTTGGTGACTTGCACAAACCGTGCGTAGTCGAGGATGAAGTTACCGCCGCGCCGCAGCAGTTTGTCATCGGAAATGCTGGTAATGGGCCAATCGGGATGATCGAGATCGAGAATATCCGCGCGCCGCAGCAGAATGCCATTGCCGCCGATCTGGAGATTAAAGGGGTTGATAGCTTGCGTACCGGGTTGGGCGGCAAGAATATAATTGCGCATCTCAAAGCGCGCGCCGTCGAGCAGATCGACGCGCGCGCCGATTAGTGGGTGGTCGATCAACACCGCACCGTCGTGGCTGACACTGCGCACCAGTACGCCAACCTCGGGCGCATGTGAACGCAGCGCAACTGGATCGTTCAAGCGCAGGACACGATCGAGATCGGGCTCGTCGCCGACGGCGAAGGTGTAACCGCTCACGCCACGCGGCTCATCGGTCGGATCAGGATCGGTGGCGAGACGGCATTGGAACCAACCGCCAAAGGTGATGCTAAACATGAGTATTCCTTCTCTGCACCCGTACAGCCGCAGCATATTGCGCCGCTACGGGTGCAAAGTAGCCTTAAAATTAGCGGCGATGCGAGCCAAGTTAGCCTGAATGAAAGCGATGCGCTCGGCCTGCGGTAGCAGAAGGCGAGCGGCGGCGGCGCTCAAGTCGGCGGTCTCGGCAGCGATCTGGGTAAGGAGTTCGCCGATGATGGTGAGCGCCGGGCCACGATGCGGCAGCAAACCAACATTGCGATCGAATTCGAAGGTCGGCCCGGCGTAAAGATCGCTGTGATCGGCGCTGGCGGGCAACTCGCTGATCACCTCGCCGAGCGGGCGGATCACCATAGTCATCATCGGGAAGAAGGCCACCGCTTGCAACGCGCGACGTCGGCGGGCTCGTCGTCGGTGTCGGCGTTAGACGGATCAAC
>JAAUTF010000094.1 GCA_012031775.1 Candidatus Altimarinota bacterium
CGCGCTGCGCGCGAGCGCGCCGTTGAAAATCAGCTCGCCCTCGTGCTCGCTGGCGACCAGGATAAAGAACGCGCCCCTGAGGCCATGCAGCGCGAGGCCGAAGCCTGTGCAACCTAAACCGTGGTCGACTCGTACATATATAGTAGAGCGAAGAGTGGAGCACAGCGGGCATAGCATCAAGAACTAAGAACAAAGTATCAAAAAGTCCGTCTAAGCACGGCATGCCCACGTGTGGCGGATAGTCCATTCGCCTGTACGCGTTTGATCGATAGAGGAGGAAGCGATGCGCTGTATTCATTGCCAGGCAGATGTTCCCGACGAAGCGCAGTTTTGCATCGAATGCGGTGCTGAACTGCGCACGGCGGCTACCGGCGTGACAACGCAGCTACCACAGCCGACGGTCTTTCCTAAACGCTGCCCTACCTGCGGCGCTGGCAACCCCGAGGCCGCCGACTTCTGTATGATCTGCGCGCAGCCTCTGGGTGCGCGCTCGTGCCGTCTTCGGCCACAGGCAGCGGGCCTACCTTAAGCGTGCCTGCGCCGAAGCCGCAACAACGGCTAGAACATCTGGCAGGGTTCTTGTTTCTGATCGGCCTTGCGCTGCTCTTTTTCAGCGGCGCTTCTGGCCCGGTGTTTTAGTGCTCGTCGGCATCACATCCTTTATCTCGTCGATAGGCCGCCACCGCCCGCAAGATGGCCTCGCCGGTTTGATCTGGATGTTTGGCCTCGCCTTCTTGTTCACTGTGCCAAAGTTCTTCTTTCCCGGCATTCTTGTGCTCATCGCGCTCAGCATTTTGGTGCAAAAAGTGATCCGTTGGTAAAACCGACGTGCGCCAGCGTCTGGTACCAATTGAGTAGTACAATGTGCTCCGGAACGATCCGTTCACACGTGCTCTCGCGTTTGCCGCGAGAGCACGACGCGTCATGAGCGATACTATTACCCACGAGGCCTTACGCCCCTTCTTGCCTATCTGGTTGCGCGAACGGCTCGGCGCGCCGGAGCTGGTACCGGGGGCGACATTTCACTCTCATACGACGATCGTCTACGCCGACCTGAGCGGTTTCTCCCGCCTCACGTCGGCGTTTTCCGCCTTGCCCGATGGCGCTGAGCGCTTGCATCTCGTGCTGAACCAGGCGTATGCTGTGCTGATCGAGACTATTGCCGCGCACGGCGGTGACATTATGAGCATTGCGGGTGACGCGTTAACTGCCTGGTGGCCCGATCAGATGGATCTCGAGCTTGGGCGCGCCTGTGCGCGTGCGCTGCTTAGCGCTATGTCTTCTCTGCCGCCCGCCGTGACACCGCTAGGCCCATTTCACCTGCTGCTGCGCATCGGTATCGCCACAGGCCCGGTTAGTTTGACCCTGGCCGGTATTCCGGGCAGTGGTGTGTACCCTATTCTGTTCGGCCCCGCTCTAAAAGCTGCTGCTAGTGCCGAGCGTGAAGCCGTCGCTGGCTCGTTTCGCGAGGCCGCTTCTTTGGTCGACCACAGCCCGACGACAAGTGTCGCGCCGCCAGCCCTGCCCGGCACAACCCTTGATGAGGCGCAATTTCTGCCGAAGACCTTTGTCGATCGGCTGCGCAGTAATACCCTGGTGGCCGAGTACCGCCGCTGTGTACCCGTTTTGCCGCCTTCGACCTGCCGCGCCATCCATCCGATCTGCACCGCCTCGTAGTGCGCGCGCAGACGATCATCGGGCGTTGGGGCGGCTGGTTGAACGAGGTCGAGGTTGGCGATAAGGGCGCGCTCTTTGTTATCCTCTTCGGCGCGCCCTTGGCCTACGGTGACGATCCGCGCCGCGCTGCTGCCTGCGCGCTCGAATTGCTGGCGCAAGGCTTGATCGCGCGCGCCGGTATCAGTGTCGGCACACTCTTTGCCGGCGCGGTCGGCAGCGGTGAGCGTGGTGTGTATACCGCACAGGGCGAGGAGATGAATCTTGCGGCTTATCTGATGGAAGAGGCCACACCCGGCACCATTCTTGTCTCCGGGCGTATCCGCACCGAACTCGCCGGGCGCTATCGATTTGGCTCGCCCGCCGCTGTACATACAAAAGGCCTGGCGCTCGTCACGCCCGCCCCATTGTTAGGCCCGCTCATGCCCGAGGCGACTGGCGCGCGTCTGGTGCCCGATGCGGCGCTGATTGGGCGTGAAAGTGAGCGCGCCCGGCTGCTGCAGGAGATCGATAGAGTGCTGGCGGGGCGCCCGCGCACTGTTGTCGTCACCGGCGAGATCGGCATCGGCAAGAGCACGCTGCTCCAGTTTCTGCTCGGGCGCTGGATGGAGCGTGGCCTTACCGCGTTCGTTGGGGTTTGCCAGCACGCGCCGCCGCCGTTGGCAGTCTGGCGATCGTTATTGTTCGAGTTAATCGGTGTCGATACCGAGGGGGCGCGGGCGCAAGCCCTCGCCGATGAACTCGATCTGATCGGTCAGGGCACCGCATTTGCGCCAGCAGCCAGGTTGCTGGGCCTCGCCGACTTCGCCACCGACTCGTTCGCCGCTGCGCAGTTGCCCGGCCCCGCTAACCAGCGAGCGCTGTGGCACGACGATGCGGCGTTTGTGGTGGGTGAAACGTCTGCGGAGGTACATTATGTTAGAAACGATGCCGGGCGCGCGCCGCTGGGCGATTCGGCTGAGGCGATCTACGATGCAGCCCTTACCGCGCTGGCCGAGTTGATACGCGAGCATGCGCGTCGCGCACCGTTGCTTCTGGTGCTGGAAGATCTTCAGCACGCCGATCATTATTCGCTACAGTTGCTCACGCGGCTGGTCGCATCCGCGTCGACCTATACCCGTGTGCCCTTGCTCTGCGCCTGCTCCTGGCGTGCCAGCGGCGAGGAGTTGTCGCCTGCGCTGCGGGCGATCGTGCAGCGTGCGCCAACGCACCTGGCACTTGGCCTGCTCGATGACCGCGACAGCGAAAGCCTGGCCCGCGTCTCGCTCGGTGTTGCCGCTCTCCACCCTGCGCTACGCGAACGGATCGCTCGTTATACCGAAGGCCACCCCTTTTTCATCAAGGAATATGTGCGAGCGCTGCGCGAGCAGCATCTGCTCCGGATCGAGGACGGTGTCGCCGTGCTTGTGCAGCAGACGACGCTCCGACCGGTGGCAGATAATGCGCGTAGCCTGGCTCAGGCCCAGATCGATCAACTCGACGAGGCGGCGCGTACAACGCTTAAAGTCGCCACCGTCATCGGGCGCAGCTTTTCGGCCGATCTGCTCTACTTCGTCCATCCGGCACGCCCTAGCCGTGCTGAGCTGCACGCCCAACTGGATGAACTGCTGCGCTACCGCCTGATCGAGCTTGAGTTCGCCGGGCCAGAACCGCTCTACCGCTTTCGCCAGCCGGTTGTCCACGATGCTGCCTATACCAGTTTGCTCTTCCGCCAACGGCGGCGGCTGCACGCCAGTATTGCCCATTGGTACGAGCGCGCGCATAATGCGGCGATCGAAGGCCGTGAGGCTCCGCTCGCCGTCTACGATGTGCTGATCGAGCACGCTCGTCGTGCGGAAGATCTAGTTCAGCTGGCGCGCTATAGCGAGCTCGCCTCTGCGCATGCGGCGCGCCAGCAGGCGACCCTCAGCGCGCTCGCCTATGTTGATGCGGCGACTCCCCTCGTCGACGAGATCCGACAACGGTTTCGCCTGCTTTTGCTACGCGTGACGCTCAACGAGCGCCTGGGCAATCTCTTCGCTCTTGCCGACGACCTGAGCGAACTCGATCGGCTTGCTGAGCAGATCGAGCAGCCCGTTTATTCCACAGCGGCTGGCTTCTACCGACTTGTCTACCGTGTTGCCCTGGATATGCCGCAAACAGCACTTAACGGCCTGACGGCGCTCGGGCGCAGTTTACGCCTGGCGTTGCGCGATAGCGACCGTGCGGCTATGCGCCAAGCCTTACTCTTTCGGGCTGCAGCGCTGAATGCGCAAGGTATGGCCTATAGCGCCACCGGCAACCACGACCAGGGGCGGCGCTGTATAAGTTATGCTTTAGAGCAGGCGCGCTCCTTCGACAGTGCTGAGTCGGCAGCAGGGCCACTGCCTTTGCTCTTCGATCCACCCTCGCTGGCGGCGCACTGCCTGACGAACCTCAGCGATCTTTGTCTGGTGCGCGGCGCCCGTGCCGAGGCGCTGCGTTTCCAGCAAGAAGCGCTGACGCTGGCGCTCAGCAACTTCGATTTGCCCGGCGAGGCCCGCGCGCGCGTCGGCCTGGCTCGCTTGTTGGTGCTTGAAGGAGATCTGGCGGGTGCGCAGGCCTTAAGCGGCGCGGCGCTCAACATTCATCAGCAGATCGGCGATCGACGCGGCCAGGCGCTCACCCTTTGCCAGCTTGCACGTATCGCCAATAAACGCGGCGATCACGCCGAGGCCCAACGCAACGCTATGCACGCCCTGGCGCTGAGCAACGCTATCCAATCGCGTGTGAATGAAGGGGACGCGCTGCGCACTCTGGCGGCTATTGCACGCTCCCAGGGCAATGAAGACGAGGCGCAGGCGGTTGAAGACGAGGCAGGGCGTTTGTGAAAAGATTTGCGCATTTTGCGCGTAGGGTTGTGCATACGACCCTACGCGCAAAATGCGTGTGCGGTTGCGCCGAGGATTGCAGCACAGCGTTCCACACTGCCAAGGTCGGCCCACTCTTCGACGGCGTGCGCCCCTGTGCCGCTCGGCCCGAATACCACTGTTGGAATGCCCGCCGCGCTCAGCAGCGCCGCATCCATCCAGGGTGTATCGCCGATAATTGCCGGGGTAGTGCCGAGCACGTGGCGCGCCTGTGTTTGTAACATCTCCACGATCGCCGCATCTTCAGCGATCTCAAACGGCTCGCGCACCAGGGTAGTGCGCAAGGTCGCGTTGAGCAGCGGATCGCGCGCAGCGCAACGTTCTAACAGTGCTGCTATCTGCTCTTCGACAATTGTTGTGGTTTCGCCAGGTACAGTACGTCGCTCAAGGGCTACAGTGCAGCGTGCCGGGTAGCTCGAAAGCTCCTGGCCCCCGCTGATCAGCGAAGCGTGTAGCGAGCCACTGTGCAAAAGCCGGTGCAGCGGTCGCTCGCGCAGCGCTACATCGAGCTGCCCTAGCTCACTGAGTACTGGCCCGAGCCGCGTAATCGCATCCACGCCAAGGTCGGGCCGCGAGCCATGTGCGGCAACCCCGCGGTTGTCGATCTCGAGCCATACAAAGCCTTTGTGCGCTACACATGTGCGCAGTTGGGTTGGCTCGGTGACAATAGCGGCATCGCTGCGCCACTGTGTGAGCAGCGCGCGTGTGCCGATACTGGCATATTCCTCGTCTACCACCGCAGCGAGCAAGACATCGCCGCGCAGGCTCTGTTGTGCCGCTGTCGCAACGGCGAGCATTCCCGCCGCCAGGCCAGCTTTCATATCGAAGGCACCGCGACCATAGAGACGCCCCGCCGCAATACGGGGCTGGTGCGGCTGTGCCATCCCGCTCACACCCACCGTGTCGACGTGCGCGTTGATCATCAAGGAGCGCCCACCGCCGCTCCCACGCGCGATGGCTATAACATTGGGCCGACCGGGTGCCGCTTCTTGAAGCACTACCTCTAGACCTTGTGCGCGCGACCAAGCGGCGATAAAAGCGGCGATAGCGCTTTCGCCGGCACCACCCGGCACCAGATCGGGGTTGATCGAGTCGATCGCGACAAGCTGAGAGAGAAGGTCGGTGGCGTTGTGCATTAGTAAAGTGCTGGTGCGCGAAGTGTCGGCGTCGCCGACACTTCGCGCACCAGCATATTCACACCCCCGTTAGGGTTGCTGTGGAGTGAGCAGAATATCCCACCAGCGCAGCGCATTCGCGCGTGTGGGTGGGGCTTCGAGCGCCGTGGCAGCAGGCGGGGGCGTGGCTGCGGGGGTGGGAACTACAAGCTGCGGCAGTACCACAATATCGCCCTCACGCGCATAACCAAGCTGCTCGCGCGCGATGCGCTCGACATTCACATCTGACTCGGCATAGTCGACAGCGGCGCGCAGTTCATCGTTGTTGCGCCGTAGCTCCGCAACTTCGACTTCGAGCGCGGCGCGCTGTGCTTCGAGGTTGGCGCTCTGGATCACCTGATTGATGAAGCTCACCAGCAATATGCCGATAAGGAGTACAGTAATCAAGCCGAGCAGCATACTCACTACAGACCGACGGCTGAGGGGCAGCGACCCTTTCAAGGTGCCGGAAAGCCGCGACGATATACCTGCAACGCGCTGTGGCGCGCGGACAGAAAAAAGGCGGCGAGTTGCGTGCTGGCGCCGTCGTGCCATGAGAAAATAGGTGTGCCGACTTGGCCGACATACACATGCTTACTAAAAATTTATGCCGGATTATCGCTTGGGCGTGGCGCTTCGAGTAGCAGTGGCTCCTCGACGGTAGTGGTCATCGAGCTCTGGCCGCGGAAGAGACCGCCCGGCTCGATATGCAAGGCAGCGGTGATAATATCGCCCCAGACCTTGCCGGTCGGCGAAATTTCGAGCTGCTCGACAGCCGTGATCTCGCCCTTGACCGCACCTGAGACGTGGACGTTCTGTGCTTTCACGGTGGCGATCACCCGGCCTGTCTCGCCGATGATCAGGTTGCCGAGCACTTCGATATCGCCCTCGACCGAGCCATCGACACGAATATTACCGTCGGAGGTGAGCGCACCGACGAAGCGCGTGTTGGCGCCAATGATTGTCTCCGGTTTACCGTTCAGCGTCGGTGCCGGTGTCGGAGCTTTTTGTTTTCGTACCAAACATGCGCTACTATCCTTCCTCTGTCGTTCAGTCTACTGTCCAAAACGCGCTGCGCTGCGATTTTCGCCGAGTGCAGCACAGCGATATGCTGGTTCTGAACGGCGCTGCCATTATAAACCACGTGTCGGCTTACGGCAACCGAACCAGGCGGCAAAGCCCATAGATGGTTTGCAGCCCGCTGCGAAAATACCACCTGCAGCGTATAGCCCCGCATTTGGTAGCTCGGCCGACTGGATTGCAATCGTGCTGACGCGCTCGATACTCATCGTCTCGCCGTTGCGCGTAATACCACAGCCGAGCGTAGACCAACTGCGGTTCGTCGGGCTCCAGCGCGCGATATTCATTGTGCTTACATACGGCGCTTTACCCTGCACGCCCGTGCCGAGTGCTGACCAGCCGCATCGCCGCGCGGTCGAAATTACCGATAACATAGACATCCGTGCCGTCGCTGGCGATCTTGTAAACGACGCCGGCGTCTGTACCACTGTCACTGCGCACGCCACCGTCTAGGCTGATCCAGCGCCGTCCGTTCCATAGCCCAATGCCAGGCGTGCCGCTGAGCCCGCCGACCTCGCTGAACTCGCCGCCGACGTAAGCATTCGTTCCGACGACTTCAATCGCGAAGACCTTGTTGAAACCGGCGCAACAGGGAACGCCCGGCGGGCCGAAGCGATCGTCCCAAAGGTCGTCGGCGTCTTGTTGCGACGCGGCCAGCGTATACGAAGCGGCCAGCGTTGAGTCAGGCGGAAGAGCAAGTGACACGACGCTGCCGTCGGCAGTAAGGGGTGTGGACGGATAAGCTTATAGCAAGTCGGCGAGTTGACCAGTAGACGATAAAGCGTCGTGCGGTGCGTACGCTAAAAAAGCAGCATCAGCTCTGACAGTGTACCTGTGATTGCCGCCTATCGGTAGTTCAAATAAAGAAAGCTCCCAGTTTGTCAGGGTGGTGTAACGTCGCCTCTAGCGCGGGGATGGGGTGAGGTTCGCCACCCCAGAGAAAACGGGTCGCCCAGCCCGTCATGCGCAGCAATTCAGGCTGGAAACACACTGTATAATTGGCGCTCGGTACGATCCACGGCTTAAAGGGAAACGAATGAAACAACAGAGCGCGCCGCTGGTCTATATATTGACATTGAATTGGAACGGCATGGCCGATACGCTCGGTTTTGCCGCTGAATGTCGCCGTCAGACCTATTCGAACCTACGGGTGCTGGTGGTCGATAATGCGTCGAGCGACGGTTCGATGGAGGCGCTGGCCGCGCAGTTTCCCGAGGTGGAGCGTTTGTATAACCCGGAGAATTGGGGCTTCCCGCGGGCGATGAATGTTGGCTTGCGCCATGCCCTGAGCCAGGGCGCAGACTATGTATTTGTGGCGAACAACGATACGCTGCTGGCCCCGATCTGATCAACCTGCTAGTTGAGGCGTCAGAGCGCTACGCTGCCGCGATGACCGGCCCGGCGATTTATTATGCGGGCGAGCCGGATCGGCTGTGGTGGCTGGCGGGCAAGCGTATTCCGCTGTTGCTGGAAGTGAGCTTCGAGCAGGTGCCAGCGGATGAAGCGCCGTTCGAGGCCGATTTTATCACCGGCTGCGCGATGCTCGATCAGCCGTCGCTGCCTGGAACAGGTAGGGCTGTTCGATGAACGCTTCTTTATCTATCACGAAGACAAAGACTACTGCCTGCAAGTGCGCCAGGCGGGGCTGCGCATCGTGGCGGTGCCGCAGGCCAAGATGTGGCACAAAGTCTCGACGGCGATGGGCGGTAGCTATTCGTACCGCGAGCGCTACCAGTACGGGCGCAGCACCGCGCTCTTCTTCCGCAAACACGCGCAGGGCGTGCAGTGGCTGGTCGTACTGCCGTTTCGTATCGGCAGCGCGATCAAGTGTACGCTGCGCCTGCTTCGGCTAGGTCGTCCAAACGTGGTGCGTGCCTACTGGCAAGGCCTGTGGGATGGCGCGCGGGCGCGGGTGATAGTGTTGCAGCATACTGACGCTACACCCGCACCCACATCGAAACGTTCAGCTCTCTGGCATTTGGGTAATTGCGAGCGCCGAGAGCGCATAGGCGCACGAGGCGACGAGGATCACCGGGGTGAAGCCGTAGCGCAGCTGCGCCCAGCCGCTGATCAGCGCGGCCAGCGCCCAACCGCCCGACCAGAGCACGCCCATCATGCTGATCGCCATGCCGCGCTGGCGCTGCGGGGTATTCCGCATCACCAGGGCGTCGTTCATTGGGAAGCTGGCCGCCACACAAAAGCCGCGCAAGAAAAAGCCCGCTACCGCTGGCAGCAGGCTCGGTACAAGCATCAACAACATTGCCGGCATCGCGCCCAACCTGAGAAGTGCGGCACCACGTCGCAGCCCGATCGCAGCGCTCGCCGGCCCGCTCAGCAGGCCGCCTAAGCCCATGCCGAGCGCCGCCCAGGCTAGCACAATGCCCACCGCCGCGTCGTTCAGGCCGAATTGCTCGCGAAAGAACAGGTTCTGAAAGGGTAAAATGGCCCCGCCGCCGATGCCGAGCATAAACGAGCGATCGCAAAACGTGCCAACTGGCGCAGCGGAAGCGGCGCGCGCTGATCGTCTTCTGTAACTTCTCCTGTCACGCGCCGCGCGCGCAGCGGGCCAAAAAGCGGCACCATAGCCAGCACACTTAGCGCTACCACACTGCCCAGCGCCAGCATATAAGCTGCCGTCGATTGTGGATCGCCACCGACCACAGGTGCAACGACGCTTGGTAAAATGCCGCCTACCGCGCTGCCCAGCAGCCCAATGATCAGCGCCGCTGTTGCGTTCCAACCAAAAACTGTCGTGCGCTGTGCCTCGCTCGTCACCATACTCAGCAGCGGCGTGACCGCGTTGCCGGTAAGCAAGTAAGCCGCACCGATCACGAACTGCATCACGATCAGCGCCCATAACTCACGGGCGAACAGCAACAACATGGCCCAGCCGAACGCATAGATCGTCAGCCCGAGCAAGAGCGCACTGCGCGCCCCGATGCGGTCGATCAGCAGGCCGGTGGGCAGGCCAAGCAGCATACCCGCCGCGCGTGCGACCGTCGAAAGCAGGCCGGCGGTATCGGCGGCGTAGCCCAGGCTCACTAAGTAGAAATTGAAGAGCAGATCGGCAACGCTCAGCGCGAGCCCGAAAATCAGGCTATGCAGTAAAATACGCCAGACCGAACCGGGAATCTCGCGAAACATCGCGCGTGTGCGCGCTACACCGAGCGACATACAAGTTCCTTCGAAAGAGGTTCGCCGCACTGATCAGAGTACCATATTTTTAACCCTTCGGGTATTATAGTAACCCTAACGGGTTTGTGGGAAAGCTTGTGTCGTTGCTGGCGGCGTCGCCGCCAGCAACGACACAAAAAACGCGGCCTGGGGCGAGAAGTTTTTGTTCGGCTTCGTGCTCTTCGTGTTCTTCGTGGCAAAAATAAAGGGAGTTCTTGTTTATGCCAGACCAGCGCTTTAGGTTGCAAGACGCGCTCGACCGCCTGCCCGCGCAGAGTGCCGATCAGCTGCGCTTCGTTACGCTTTGGCAGCGCGGCAGTTTGTCGCTCGAGCTCTATGCACCGCAGGGGCACGACGCGCAGACGCCGCATACGCAGGACGAGCTCTATGTTGTGATGGCAGGCCACGGCGAGTTTGTTAACGGCGCGGAGCGCCACCCCTTTGCTGTGGGCGATGTGCTTTTTGCGCCCGCTGGCGTTGAGCACCGCTTCGAGCACTTCAGCGCCGATTTTGTTACCTGGGTGATCTTCGCTGGCCCAGCGGGTGGCGAATTGGTGGAGGAGAATGCGCCTAGTACGACGCCGAGCAAGGCTGAGTTACGTATGCGTATGGACGCTGGCCTGGTGGCGTTTTTGCAGGCGCTCGACCGCTTTGATGCCGCCCAGTTGAGCGGCCCCACCGATGCCGCCGGTTGGACGCTGTGCGACCACGTGGTGCATCTAGCTGTTTGGGCCGAGGGCATCGCTGCACTGCTGCGCCACGAACCGCGCTGGCCCGCAATGGGGTTGCAGATCGACGCATATGCCGAAGAAGAGACTGACTACGATCTGCTCAACGCGGCGATCCGCCAGCAAAACCTGAACACACCGGCCACTGCTGCGCGCCAGCGCCTGATCGCCGCTCACGAGCAGGTCATCGCGGCTATCGGTGCCCTCGACGACAATGAACTTGGCCTGCCTTATGCGCGTTTCGTTGCGCCATTTACTGGCGACGATGGGGATCTGATCTGGCACTACATTGCAGGCAATACTTTCGAGCATTATGCCGAGCATCTGCCGTGGATGTGGGCGATTCTTGCCAGTCGCGCTAGCTGACCTTTGTAGCTTTCGTAGCGTTCCTGTAGGAGCATTCTATGTATCGTACTCTAGCTCTTCCGCTGCTCGTGGTGCTCCTCGCTGTTGCGGTGCTCACTCCGGGCCAGCCCCAGCGAGTACATGCCGCAGCCGAGCGTCCGATTATGGCCTTTTACTACCCTTGGTGGGAGCAGAGCGACTGGAGCTACGATCGGATGAGCGATCTGCCCGCGCCGCGTTACTCGGGCGGCGATGAGGATGTGCTCAAACGGCATATCCGCCAGGCCGATGAGGCTGGTATCGACGCGCTGATCTGCACCTGGTTTGGCCCCGACGAAGATCGGCTCGATGCGCGCTGCCGCCGTCTGATGCAGCTTGCCCCCGAGATGGGCAGCGATCTGCAGTTCGCCATCATCCCCGACCAGTCGGCCTGGCAGAGCTTACGCAGCGTCGATGCGCTTAGCCGCGCGATCGATGTGCTGGAGCGCGATTTCTTCCCGCAAAGCAACTACCTGCGCTTTCAGGGTCGGCCCGCGTTGTTCTGGTTTAACCCCAATTCGCTGGGCGACCAGCGCACCTGGCGCACACTGCGCGATCGCGCCGACCCCGAGCGCGCGCAGTACTGGTTTGGCGGTACCGACAATTTTAGTTTTCTTGATGTCTATGATGCGCTCTATTATTTTGACATAACCTGGGAACGCCAGCCAGGTGCGGCGATGGCCTCGTACGCGCAGCGTCTGGCTGATTACAATCGGCGTAACGGCCAGAACCGGCCCTTTATTGCCACCACAATGCCGGGCTACGACGATTTGCGCCTGCGCAACGGCCACGCGCGCGACCGCGAGAACGGCAGCTATTATCGCGGAACCTGGCAGACCGCGATCGAGCGCAATGCGCAGGCGGTGGTGCTAACCAGCTTCAACGAGTTCTTCGAGGGCAGCCATATCGAACCCAGCGAGGCCTACGGCGACCTCTATTTGCGGCTGACGAAGGAGCTGAGCGACAAGTTTCGCGCCGAGGTGGGCCAGGTTGCAACGCCGGGCAGCGCGTGCCAGAACTTCCCCGAGACTGGCTTCAGCGTCTGCGGGCGCTTTCTGGAATATTGGCTGCAGAACGGCGGCCTACCGGTCTTCGGCTACCCGATCTCTGCGCAGCGCGGCGAGTCGATTGAAGGCAAGGTCTTTCAGGTGCAGGAGTTCGAGCGCAACCGCTTCGAGTTCCACCCAGAGAACGCTCGCCCTTATGATGTGCTGCTGGGCCGATTGGGGGTTGAGATTCTCGATCGTCAGGGCCGCAACTGGCAGGACTTCGGCAAAGTCGGCAGTGCGCCGAGTGGCGAATGTTTTTATGCGGCGGCGACTGGCCACGCCACCTGCAACGACTTCTACCGCTACTTCCGCGCCAACGGGCTGGAGTTCGATGGTCGCGCGGGTTTTAGCGAGGCCGAAAGTATTGCGCTCTTCGGCCTGCCGATCAGCGAGCCACAAGAGGAACGCCTGAGCGATGGCAATGTTTACATCGTGCAATGGTTTGAGCGCGCCCGTTTCGAGTATCATCCGAACAACCCTGATCCGTATAAAGTCTTATTGGGATTGTTAGGCGTTGAGCGCAGGTAAGAAGCGCCGTAGGGGTCGAACATGCTTGACCCCTACGGTGTCAAGATAAAATCGACGATCGCGGCAGCAATATGCGCTGCCGACGTGCCATACAGCATGGTCTGGTGATTGCCGGCGACTTC
>JAAUTF010000095.1 GCA_012031775.1 Candidatus Altimarinota bacterium
GGCGACGGCATCCCTGCTGCGCGGGCGCACGCTGTATGTGGTGCAGAAACCGCCGCAATCAGATCGCGGTGGTAGAACTAGACCGCAAGTTGGAGAATGGCGAGATCGTCGAACTGCTGACCGATGAGGACTTCGATATTCCAACAACGGTGGACAGCTTCGGACGCGCGCTGTATGCCGTCAACGCGCGCTTCGGCACCGCCACGCCGGAGGATAACTCCTTCCAGATCGTGCGCGTGGAACTGAACTAGGCCGGACATTTTGAATTGCAGAGAACGCAGAGGGCGCAGAGTATATAAAAACTCTGCGCCCTCTGCGGTTTTAATGTGCGACTAGAGCCGTATTGTGTCGCCGGTGTTGGCGCGCGGCTCGTCGTCGCGTTCCTTACGCACTTCGTCGTGCGGGGCGTGGTGCTGCGGGCCGCCGCAGCCGTGATGGCGGTGCCAGCCGTGATGGCCGTGACGTGCGTAGCCACGCTTGCTCAGCATAAAAACAAAGGGCAACAGAAAAAACGGCCAGAAGAAGAGCAGCGGCAGAAAGATAAAGCCGAGACCGCCCTTTGTAAGCAGTAGCAGTGCGCCAAAGGCGATCAGAAACCAACCGAATTTCGCCTTATCCATCCTACTATGTCCTTTCGTTTGTTGTGAGGGGTTTGCGGCGATGCCGCGAACCCCTGCAACGCTTAACCTTAAGGACATCATAGCTAGCGAATGTGGAGAGAGTATGAAGAAGGCGCACAGCGATCTAGGATTGTTGATCTCTGCGCGGCCTTCTGAATGCTGACTCCTGAATTCTGAATTCTCTTTGTGGAGACAGTATGAAGAACATGCGCAGCTATATCGTATGATCGTATGATGCACCAGTACTTCTGAATCCTGAATCCTGACTCCTGAATTCTCTTTACCGCGTCAGCTTCTTATACACGATGCGGTGCGGCTGCTCGGCGGCGGAACCACGGCGCTTATGGTAGTCGGCCTCGTACTCGCTATAGCTGCCGGGGAACCAGAAAGCCTCGCTATCGCCTTCAAAGGCGAGGATATGGGTAGCAACGCGGTCGAGGAACCAGCGATCGTGGGAGATGATCACCGCGCAACCGGCAAAGTTCTCCAAGCCCTCTTCAAGCGCGCGCAACGTGTGTACATCGAGATCGTTGGTTGGTTCGTCGAGGAGCAGCACATTGGCACCGGACTTAAGCATGCGGGCGAGATGAACACGATTGCGCTCGCCGCCGGAGAGCGTACCAACCTTCTTCTGCTGATCCTGGCCGCCGAAGTTGAAGCGCCCGACATAGGCACGCGAATTCATCTGGCGATTACCAAGGGTGACCACCTCATAGCCCTCGGAGATCTCCTCCCAAACCGTCTTATCAGGGTCGAGCGACTCACGGCTTTGATCGACATAGGCCAGCGAAACCGTCTCGCCGACGATCAGTTTGCCATCGTCGGGCTGCTCCTGGCCCGTGATCATACGAAACAATGTGGTCTTACCGGCACCGTTGGCGCCGACGATACCGACGATAGCGCCAGCGGGCAGATCGAAGTTGAGATCATCGTAGAGCACGCGGTCGCCATAGCCCTTGCGCAGATGCTCAGCGCGAATGACGATTGTACCGAGGCGCGGGCCGGGCGGAATAAAAATCTCAAGCTCGCGCTCGCCGTTCTCCTGGCTCTCGGCGAGCAACTTTTCGTAGGCACTGATACGCGCCTTGCTTTTAGCGTGGCGACCGCGCGGCGCCATATTGATCCAGTCGAGTTCGCGCTGCAGCGCTTTCTGGCGCTGGCTCTCCGATTTCTCGCTCTCGGCAAGCTTATGCTTCTTTTGCTCAAGCCAGGACGAATAATTACCGCGCCAGGGAATGCCGTGGCCGCGATCGAGCTCCAGGATCCAGGCGGCGACATTGTTAAGAAAATGGCGATCGTGGGTGACAGCGATCACCGTGCCGGGATACTCTTGCAGATGGCGCTCAAGCCAAGCGACCGACTCGGCATCGAGATGGTTAGTGGGCTCGTCGAGCAAAAGAATATCGGGGCGCTGGAGAAGCAGACGGCAGAGCGCCACACGGCGCTTCTCGCCACCGGAGAGCACGGCGATCGGCGTATCGCCAGGCGGGCAGCGCAGCGCGTCCATGGCCAGATCGAGCTTCGAATCGAGATTCCAGCCATCGGCGTGATCGATCTTCTCTTGTAGCTCGCCCTGCTCAGCGATCAAGCTATCGTAGTCGGCGTCGGGATCGCTGAACTTTTCGGAAATCTCGTCGTAGCGCCGCATCAGCGCCACCGTCTCGGCCATGCCCTCTTCCACAACTGCACGCACCGTAGTATTAGGGTCAAGCGTCGGCTCCTGTTCAAGATAGCCGATGCTGAAGCCGGGCGCGAGCACCGTCTGGCCGTTAAAATCGGTATCGATACCAGCCAGAATGCGCAGCAGTGTCGATTTACCAGAACCGTTGTTGCCAATAACACCGATCTTTGCGCCGTAGAAGTACGAAAGATGAATATCCTTCAGTACTTCCTTATTCGGCGGCACGATCTTGCTCACGCGAATCATCGAATAAATCACTTTGGTGTCGCTCACGCGTGCATGCTCCTTGTACTGCGTTCTAGTGCGCTATTTCCACTATTCATGTACACCAAAAAGCCTCTGTGTAGCCAATTATGTAGCCAAGGTTTTACTGTGGGCCAGGCCAGCTTTACTCAATATCAGTGAGCACACGAGCACAGCTCGTGAATGGTGATCGAGCTATGGCCAAGGATGTCCATCACAACCCGCAAATGCACTCCCTGCTGAATCAATAGTGTAGCACAAGAGTGACGCAGGTCGTGAAAGCGTGTCGTCTCAGGAAGCCCTGCGGCATTCAACAGGCGCTTAAAGGAGACGCTGAGGTTACGCGGCCACATCAACTGGCCGTTGGATGCCGGAAAAAGCAGGTTACGTGCGTTCCAGTGGTGGTGAAGATCGTAGAGAGGGGTGTTTCGAAAGGTACTTCGTGATATGCCCCGCTTGCAGCGACGAGCATGCGACAATCAGCACTAAAGGCAAGCACCTGCGCTGAGGCCACGTCGTGCGGCACCTCATCGCGTGTGGCATTGGGGCGACATGGGCTGTTATATAATGGTTTCAAGAGATTTATGAAGGAGGTTTCTGCTATAGTCCTCGTATTCCTTGCAAGAAGGGTAGTTTATCGCTGAACGTTGTATCATTCCTTCATGCCGTTCAGCGAGTGAGCGAGCATGAGATCAGATATGATCACACAGATCCAGCTAAGCAACTTTAAAAGCTTTCACCAAGCGTCACTAGAAATTGGCGGATTGACACTGCTCGTCGGCGCGAACGCTTCCGGCAAGAGTAATATCCGTGATGCCTTGCGCTTTCTCCACGGTATTGGGCGTGGATACGCCATCAGCGATATTATAGGTGGCCGTTTTGGTGAAGGCGGTGAGCGCATCTGGGGCGGTATTCGTGGTGGCCCACGCGAGATTGCGTTTGATGGCGCACGCTCATTTATGATAGCGGTTGTGGCACACATCGAACTCGCTGGCGCACCGGTCGAAGTACACTATGCGATCGAGGTTGAGCCAGAGCAGAACGGTCGCCCTGCTGTGCTGCTTGCCGAATCATTACACCTCGAAGCTGATTCCCGTGGCGGGTATATCTTTCGGGTCGATACCTTCCGCGACGATTTACGCGCCCTGCGGGTGTGGGTGCGCAAATGGAGTGTCAACAATTGGCGCCGCACACCCCCCCTCGATTTTTCTGACCTCAATACACTGCTCAATTCTGGCGAACTGCGCGACCGCGACCCCCGTCTCGAAGCGTACAATTACGATACGATCGTACCACAGCGCACGGCGTTATCGCAGATCGCTGAGAGCACAAATACGATGGTACCTGTTCAGGTGCGTCAGTACGCGCAGGCTCTACTCGCCGAACTTGCCAGTATGCGCTTTCTCGATTTGCATCCCGACGCAATGCGTCAGCCATCCTTTCCCGGTCAGCTAACTCTTGGCGATCGCGGCGAGAATTTGTCATCGGTACTCCAGGCAATTTGCATAGATCCCCAACGACGGGAGACGCTCGTTGGTTGGCTGCAAGCGCTCACGCCGATGGACGCTGCGAACTTCGATTTCCCAGCCGATCAGATCGGGCGGGTGCTGGCAACCCTCATAGAGGCTGATGGCCGACGAACAACGGCCTACAGCGCGTCTGATGGGACATTACGCTTCCTCGCGATGCTTGCCGCGCTGCTTGGCCCGGAAGCAGCACGGCTCTACATGTTCGAGGAACTAGAGAATGGGATCCATCCAACACGATTGCACCTCCTGCTCCAGCTTATCGAGCAGCAGGTAGCTACTGGCTCCAGTCAGGTGATTGCTAGTACGCATTCACCACAGCTGCTGCGCCTCATTGCACCGCAAACGCTGGCGACAACGTCGCTGCTCTATCGCCTGCCGGGGGAGGATGCCTCACAGATTCGGCGGCTGCTCGACATACCCGATGTCGAGCAAACCTTAGCTGACGAAGACCTCGCGCGTTTGCACGAGTCCGGATGGCTTGAAGATGCAATCGCCTTTACCGCGCAGGAGGATGCGGTGTGAACGTCCTTATCGTTGCCGAAGATCCGACGCAAGATTATTTTATTCTCGAACCAATTGTGAAGGCAATGCTGAAGGCGCTCGATCGCCCCAATGCAACGGTGCACACCTGCCGCGACCCGCTCTACCGTGGCATCAATCATGTCCTAGGCACCGATGCGTTAGAAGCTATTTTACGCCGTTATCGCGGCATGATCGACCTTTTTCTGCTGTGTGTTGGCCGTGATGGTGAGGCACGGCGACGAGCGCGACTTGATACCTGCGAGGCGTACTGCGCCCAATTCCTGCCTGACCCGCGCCGTACATTAATAGCAGAACATGGATGGCAGGAAGTAGAAGTCTGGGCGCTCGCCGGCTGCACCGATCTACCGACTGAATGGTCGTGGCGTGATGTACGTGATGAGCGGGATCCCAAAGAGCGCTACTTCGACCCTACGTGCAGCAACGACAATTGACGGCGACGCCCGGTATCGGGCGTCAGATCCTCGGCCGCCAGGCCGGGCGTCAATATACGTGCTTGCGCCAAGTGTGCCCGGAAGACATCGTCCTGTTAGAGAATCGCGTGCGCAGCTGGCTAGCAACGCGGTGAGAAGCTACGCATACAGTGAGCACCAGTAGGGAGCACGTCGATGACATGTCGCCCGTGGCCCGGCCCAATGCTTGCAGCAGTCGGTGGTGTTGCCGGGCCGCTGCTGCTCGGTGGAACTATCGCCATCCTAACGCTGCGCCAACAGGCTTTTTTGCGTACTCTCGGGTGGGATCCACGCACCGCGCCTACCGTAGATTGGCCCAGCGGTCTTGCCCTCAGCCCCGACGGCCCTTCGGATGCTCGCTGCGTTCCTCGGCTCGGGGATGCTGCTCAGCTTGTTTGCGGCAGGGCTGCATCACCATTTTGCAGACCATGGCCCGCCGCCTTTAGGAACGCGGCTGCTTGGCGTCGCTGGCCTGGGCCTGGCCTTGCTTGCCTGTAAAACCGACCCGACCTACCTCCCAACGCCGCGCACGCTGGCCGGCGCGCTTCACGACGCTGCCTATGTGCTGCTTGGCCTGACTCTGCTGCCCGGCATGCTCTTGCTTGCTAGCACGATGCGCCGCCGTAGTGCATGGCGAGCGCTTGCAGCCCCAACGGTAGTGACGGTCTTGCTCGCTGCGCCTGCCTTTGTCTTCAAAGGGGTGGCGTTCTACGGCTTCCTCATCCTCATCCTCGCCTGGTTTATCGTGTGCGCCGGCTGGCTCTGGCACCACGCACAACGTGCGCGGGCGTAACAAAAACCCTGGCACACTCGTACGCTGGAGCGCCTGCCCGCCTTGGGCGGACGCCTCATGGTGGCGCGCCCATACCCGAAACGACCTTCTACGGTGCTCTCCTAAGTGCAAAAGAAGCTTGACCTATGCCTCGGGGCGTGATATACTTAGGCATATGCCTAAGCAATTTCAGCAACTCGATCGGGTCTTTCAGGCGCTTGCCGACCCTACGCGGCGCGCGGTGGTGGAGCGCCTGGCAAACGGTCCAACCGCGATGAGCGAACTGGCGCGGCCCTTTGCGATGGCGTTGCCCTCGTTTGCGCAACATCTCGATGTGTTAGAGGCATGTGGTCTTGTCCAATCGCAGAAGCAGGGCCGGGTGCGAACCTACCGGCTCGCGCCGGAGCCACTGCAGGATGCAGAGCAATGGATGGCGCAGCAGCGCGCCCATTGGGAACGTCGTCTGGATCAGTTAGATGCATATTTGAATGAACTCAAGGAGCAACATCATGAGCCAAGATCACCCTCAACAGACCGACTCGAAGCTTGATCTCGTGCTTGAGCGCATTGTGGACGTGCCGCCGTCGCTGGTTTGGCAGGCCTGGACGACGCCTGAGCATCTGAAGAAATGGTTTACGCCCGCCCCCTGGCAAACGGTAGATTGCGAGATCGATCTACGTCCCGGCGGCATCTTCCGCACGGTTATGCGCTCGCCGGAAGGTCAGGAGAACGAGGGCACCGGCTGTATTCTCGAAGTCATCCCTGAACAGCGCTTGGTGTGGACGGGTGCGTTGCTGCCGGGGTTCCGACCAGCCGCCGATGGCGGTGGCGATATGCCGTTCACGGCGTTGATTCTGCTCGAACCACATGGCGAAGGCACGAAGTACACGGCGATCGCGGTTCATCGCGACGAGGCGGGGTGCGCGCAGCACGAGGCGATGGGCTTCCACGCTGGCTGGGGCGCGGCGCTCGATCAGCTGGTTGCGATGGTAAAGCAGTGGTAGGGCAATTGCAGATTGCAGATTGCAGATTGCAGATTGCAGATTGCAGATTGCGCCTGACACCTTGCAATGCGATGAACAATACCAACAATCCATTCGCTGCTCCAGCGCCTGATCCCATCTTGGATACAGCTTTCGAGATGCGCTGCACACCTGTTGGAGCGATGGTGAGTCGCCCGACGAGGTGCGCCATACAATCCGCTATCTGCGCGGTTGGGATTTGAACCGCAAACGGATCGCGGCCTGCACGCCGGGCTGAGCACGCTGCTCGCGCATCCCAACCCGGCGGCGATCACCGGTGGCTCGACAACGCACCCGCTTTTCGAACTGGTTGAATACGGCACCAATTTCTCGATGGACACCGAGGAGCAGGCGCGTGATTTCCTGATCGCCTTCAAAGCCTTGATCGCCGAGGTCGACGGGCAATCTTGAGCGCTAGCCGCGCAGCGATGGCGGCTGAACGTGTGGCTTGAGTCGGCACGAGTACAGGATCAAGCCACGTTTTTTGAGGTATCACAGGTCGATCAGCTACCAGTGCGCCTTGCGCAATCCTGCAATCTTAAATCTGCAATCTTAAATCTGCAATCACTAGCCCACGCCTGCGCCCAGCAGCAGCGCAGCGAGTTCAGCTGTCGGCTCCAGGCTGTGGATCTCGTGCGCGAACACAGCCTGCTTAGCTGAAGCACCCAGCGTCACGCTCGCGCTTCTGAGTCCTGAATCCTGAAGCCTGACTTCTGCGCCAGGGTAGGCGCGTCCGTGGCGGTTAAGCCAGATCGCGCGCACACCAGCGGCCTGCGCGCCGCACACATCGGCGGCCCAGGAGTCGCCGAGCATCACTGCATTTTCTGCACGACAGCCGAGCTGCGCCAGTGCCAGCGCGAAGATCGCCGGATCGGGCTTGGCCACACCGACTGCCTGCGAGGTCACCAGCGCATCGACGAGGTGGGCAAGGCCGAGGGTATGCAGCTTCTCTTCCTGCTCGACTTGCGCGTTATTGGTGACGATGGCGACAGCAGCACGCCCGCGTAAGTATTCCAGCAGCGCTCGTGCTCCGGCCACAGGCTGACGCTGGGCCTGGTACGCCGCCCGATAGCAAGTCGCCGCTGCCACAGCATCACCGTCGGCGCTGTGCAGCGCGAGCAGGCGACGAAAGCGCTCCACACGTGCGTCATCGATTGTCATTACCCCACGTAGCACCAGCAGATGCAGCTCCTCCAGGATTGTTGCGTGGTCGGCCAGCACCGTCGTAAAGGGGCGTGCGCCGAGCACAGCATTGGCCGCACAAACCGCCTGCACACCCGCACTACTACTGTGGCTATGGTCGAACAAGGTATCGTCGAGGTCGAGCAACACCGCGCGCGTTTGGGCGCGCTGCCCTTCGATGCTGTCTTGCATTGGCAGCATATGCGTCTTTCTATGACCCATTTTCAAGACAAATGTACTACAATACCTGCGCGCAGTCTGGCCGTCCTGGCTTTTTGCTTTAGTGATGCGGGCTGATCAGTCGCGCGTGTAGAGCACAATTTGCCAGGGGCCACGATAGGCAGCGAAGCACTGCGTAAGCCCGGCCTGACGAACGATCGCATCTACAGCGGCGGTCGGGTGACAGAAGAGGCGGAAGGCAGAGCGTTGGGCGGCAAAAGCCAGGTTGACCGCGCGCACTCCCGCCCGCACCCACCAGACATCGCGCGGGTAGACGAGGCCAAGCAACCGCTCGGCCCGCGCCGCCGCCGCCCCTACCAGCGCGGGCATCGCCGGATAGCAGCAGACCACGCGATCAAGCGTTACAATGCTAGCTGGTGCGAGCTCGGGCGCTAGCGCAACAAAATCGCCGTACAGGTAGCGAACGTGCTCGAGGTGGCCCTGGCGAGTACTTTCTTCGCGCGCAGCGGCGAGGTAGGCTGAGGACGCATCGACATCGACGGCGCTGACCGCACCCGACCGTAGCAGTTCGTGATGTAACACGCCCACACCACCGCCGATGTCTAGCACCGACGCACCACTCACACCGGCAGCGCGCAGCGCGGCCAGGAGCACCTTGGTTGTGCCCTCAGGGCCGCGCCGCTGATAACGCCGCAAGCGCTGCCGGGCGTCGCGCTGATTAAACAGACTGTCGGCTTCTTGGCAATGGGGGCAACAGGCCATAAGGAATTCCTGTTCGTGTAGGTTGGGTGAGGTTGCCGCCTGACCTATACGAACGATAGTTTGCCGTTTATTAAAGCTCCCGCGTGTGACACCCAGATATTGTAGCGCGCCGCAGCGGAGTCGGCAACACGTTACGATGAGAGCCGCAGAGGTTTTGCATGAAACTTTTTCGCTCGTCATGTGTCTCTCTTGTGTGACAACACGCTGATGGAGGACGTGATGGCTTCACTGCTCGCTCTTGGCGGCCTGAGCGCTGCTCACGCCGAGCCGGACGATGGAACACTCGACACGCTGTATCGCCGCTACCGACGGCCGATCAGCGGCTATCTCTTTCAGCTCTGCGGCTCAGCCGACCTCGCCGAGGAGTTGACGCAAGAGACCTTCGTGCGCGCCTGCGCCGGGCTGGCGAAGTTCCGCGGCGAGAGCGCTGTTTCCACATGGCTTTTTCGGATCGCGCGTAATGCTTATCTGCAGAGTGTACGTCGTCCCGCTGACACGCGTATTGCAACCGACGACCTGCTGGCGATACCCGACAATCGCCACCACGGCGATCCTGTCGGGCAGTTCACCGCTCGCGAGCAGCGCACGCAGATCGGCCTGGCGCTGGCCCAATTGCCGGAGAAGCAGCGTAGCATTCTGTTGCTGCGTGATGCGGAGGATTTAAGTTACGCCGAGATCGCTGCCGTGCTGGAGATCAGCCTGGCCGCTGTTAAAATCAATCTGTTTCGCGCGCGCAGGCATTTCGTACAGCCTACGCCGCGCTTGACGTAGCAGGGGATGAATACGATGCGCGCCTATGAACACGAGACGGTTACGCTTAACAGCCAGTATCAGCCGATCTGCGCCATGGTGCAGGATCTGCTGCCCTTTTTCTCGAAGGTGAGGTGAGCCCGGGGAGCCGCGAGCAGATCACCGCGCACCTGGCGACGTGCCCGCATTGTGCCGGCTTCCTCGGCGGTGCGCAGAGCGTGCGCGGCCATTTGCAACGCGACCGCGATCGCTACCTCGCGCGGGCAAAACAGCGCCAGCGCCCACTGTTCAACGACGGTGGGCGCCATTGCTGATCGCCCCGCTGGTGCTGCTGATCTGTATCGCTGGCGGCGTGGCGAGCATGTTCGTCGCAAATGGCTTAAAAAACAGATACGGGTGCCCCGCTCTTTGTCGGCATGCTCGTCGCCAGCAGCGCGCTTGGTGCGCTCTTGCTTTTGGCCACTGCCATTGCACCGCTCTCGCCTGGCCGCCTCTGGTCACTAGCGCTGGGTGTAGCACTGGGTGTCTTCGCCGCATTTATGCTGATCAACACGCTGGGGTTGGGCCAGATTGTAGCTTTATTGCTGGGCTTGCTCGCAACTGCGATGGTTATTGGTGCCACGCTGCACATGCCGCGGCAGCGCATGCCTAGCCATTGATCCAACGCGCCCGCGCCAGACAGTAATCGCGCTCGGCTGTGTCCGTTCCCATTCGATCACCAGGTTGGCGGCCTCGGCGAGCGCCTGCGCGAGCAGGCCCGATGGATTGGCTGGAGGTGCGGGGCAGACATACGCAGACGAGCCCTGTAGACGATCGACGATGCCGAAGTGTACCCGCCGTGACATCCATCCACGCCCAAAGATCGCTTCATTATCCGGCAGCGGCTCGATGCTTTGAATGTACGCAAAGATCGCGCGGAAGTCGTCGTCGAAAAGTTCGTAATCGTAATAAAGCATGCCCTCGCCAAGCAGCGTGCCATCCGCTTTCACCCCTGCGCGCAAGAGCCGGATAAACTGCTCGTCGTCATAGCGTTGGCCAAGATCGGTGAGGTTCGGGCCGGGCAGCACCTGGCTGCCGGGCGGCACACCAGCCAGGTTACTCGCGTGGCAATCGCGGCAGCCGCTGATGCTCAACAGATAGTCGCCGTACAGCGCGGTCGGGCCACGCGGCGGTGCCACTACCGGAGCTATCAGCGGAGCCTGCGTCGTCTGCAGCGGGGCGACGTTAAGAACAGCGCGCCCGCGAGGCTGAGCTGTGTCGGCGGAGTTGCAGGCGCCGCTGACGGCTCGTGCTCGCGGATGAAAGCACCAGAGATTGTACATCTTCGTCGCTCATGCTATGAAAGGCATTCGAAGGCATAATCAGCAGTGAACGCCCGCTGCGGTGAACACCCTCGCGGATCGCCCGAATGATCTTGCTGTCCGACCATCTAACAGCAAGAGACCGGCCTTGCTCGCCCGCGAACGCGGGTGGGTGTGACAAAACAAAGGCCTCTTCCTGTGCTTTGCATAGGAAGAGGCCTTTGGGTTTTAATCTGCCGCAGCGCTTTGCGGTGCCGCCCGCCGCTTGTAAAGCTGCATCAGCGGGGTGACGGAGACACCATGGACAATGATCGACACGGTGATGGTGAGGAAAACAAGCGCGGCGACTGCGCGCGCCTCGGGGCTCGCGACACCGTGGGTGAAGGCGTACATCAAGTAGTAGATCGAGCCGATACCGCGGATGCCGAACCAGGCTGTGAGCCGACGCTGTAAGGGGCCGATCGCTGCGCCCAGCAGGCTCAACCACACCGCGAGCGGGCGGATGACAACCAGCAGGATCGGTACAAACCACCACGCCCCAGGCGGTAGGTCGCCGAGCAGCGGGTAGAGCATTGCCCCAACCAGAACGACCATCGCGACTTCGCCGATGCGTTCGAGCTGTTCGTTGAAGCCGAGCACGCGATGCGCCATGTGTGCCGGCGCGTGTTTCTCGTCGGTTGCGAGCGCCTCTGCGTTAGCAGGCACCGCATCCGTGTCAATCTCGTGCTCTGGATCGTCGCCGTTCTCCGCAAGCTCGATCTGGCGTAGCGCTAGGCCTGCGGCAAAGACCGCGAGAAACCCATAACCGTGCAGTACATGCGCAAGGCCATAGGATAGCGCGATCAGACCAAGTGCAAGAAAATCGTCGAGGCCGACAGCAGCTTGATAGGTGCGACGCAGGTACACGACCAACTTGCCGATCAGTAAGCCGAGCAGCCAACCGCTGGCCAGACCAGCCGCCGTGGCCCACAACACATCGACGGTGAACCAGCGCCAACCAAATGCGCCAAGCTCGTGATAGCCCAGCAGGCCCAGGCCGAGCATCACGAAAGGGAAGGCCGTGCCGTCGTTCATGCCCGCTTCGCCGGTCAGCCCGAAGCGCAGTCGATCGCGATCGCTGGCTCTTCAACTTGCACATCTGCGGCGAGCACCGGGTCGGTCGGCGCAAGAATAGCGCCGAGCAAGATCGCCATGCCCACTGAGAGCCCCAGCCCGTAGACGCCGACAAACGCGATCAGGCCAACGGTGATCAGCATCGCCGGCGCAGCAAGCCGCAGTGGGATGCGCCAGATCGGGTCGGAAAAGCGGGCGCGCAACTTCAAGCCAGCGGTAAAGAGCGAGACAATAACCGCTACCTCGCTGAGACGCTCAAGCAAACCAGCGTCTGCTAGAGGGTCGAGCACAAGCAGCCCCAGGCCTAGCGGGCCGATAGCCAGGCCAACACAGAGATAGATCAGCGAAGTGCTCAGCGGCAGATGGCGCAAGCGCGAGGCGGCTAATGCCATCACAACGAGTACCAGGCCGCTAATTAAGTACCAGAGCGTCGCAGCCGACATGCGCTTCTTCCTGCTGGAGAATCCACCGGAAGAAAAGCAACTAGCGTGCCAGGGGGAGGAGTCAGAATGCAGGAGTCAGGAGGGCGCAGCGTGCTGTGCCTGACACAGCCCATCGTGGGCAGGATTCTGCCTTCTGCCTTCTGCTTCTCCCTTGCCCAATTCACGCCTCCATC
>JAAUTF010000096.1 GCA_012031775.1 Candidatus Altimarinota bacterium
GGTGCCGATGCCGCTGAGCGCACCCCAGAACAGCAAGAGCTGCCAGCTCGCCGTCATCACGGCGCTAAGGCCCATACTTAGCGCCGTGATGCCCAGGCCAACCAGCATCACCGGGCGCGCGCCGTAGCGGTCGATCAGCCAGCCGGCCAGTGGGCCGACCAAGCCGAAGAGCAAGAGGCCGATCGATACCGCCGCCGAGAGCAGGCCGCGCGTCCAGCCCAAGTCTTGCTCCAAGGGCACGATCAGCACGCCCGGCGCGGCGCGAATGCCCGCCGAGACCACCAGGGTGATCGCGGTGACGGCCACAACAACCCAGCCGTAGTAGAGTTTCGTTTCGCCCTGTGCTGTTTGCATAGCCCCTCGTACGCTAAAGCGTCAGAAATGAGAGATTGTTATAGTCAGGTCTGGTGGCAAAGCCACCAGACCTGACTATAACATCCTTTATTGCTTTAACTTTGTCGAGGGCCAATCGAACGCGATCTTGTCATCCGCGCCGCATGCTGCGCCGCTACGCTTTATTTACTTCGTGCAGCACTTGCTCTAGCACAGCGTAGGGCTGTGCGCCGGAGCGCCGCGCTCGGGGTGACACGGCGGATACGCGATCAACAATGTTGACCGCGTAACTACTCATCGCTTACGCACGCGTCAGCGTTGCAAGAGCCATGCCTTCAGCGCCCAACAAGGTCAGCGTGTCGCCTGTGATAGTGTAGCTACTGGTCAGCTCAAGTACCTGGAAGAAGGCGAATTCCTGGGCATTTAAGTCGTCGCCAGGGCAGAGCATCCGCGTCGAAGCCGCCGGGCCAAAGGTCAGCGCGCTGCCGTCGGCGGTATAGCCACCGGTGTAGCGGTTACAGGTGGCGTTACCAGCGGCGCGGCCCTCCTCGAACTGCATCGTCACCGGTTGCTCGCCCACCGGCGCTGTCAGCACACCATCCTGGGTCAGGCTGATTGCGTTCAGCGTCCAGCTGCTGCCAGCTAGGCCATCCTCGGCGGGGGCGGTCGGTTCGGCTGCGGTCTTGCTCACAATTTCCTCCAGAATGTAGCGGATACTAGCGCCATCGGCGGGCGGATTGGCGATTTGCTCGCTGCGCACACGTAGCTCGTAAAGAAAGCCTGGCTCGAAAGTAAAACCCTCGATCTGGCTGTAGAAAAGCGACCAGGAGCCGTCTTTGCCCTCAGCGATCTGCATACACTCCATCGGGCCGACGCCGACGCAATCTTTTAGCTCGGGCGCGACAAAAAGAATCTGGCTCTCACTATCCTGGGTCGGCACTGCGACCTCCGCAGGTGCGCTACAAGCGCTTAACACGAGCATTGCGGCGACAAGGACACCGCTTAAGGACACAAAAGATCGACCTCGCATGTGGCATACCTTCATATGTTCGGCTTATTGTACATTACCAGCTCATAGACGCAGTGCGTCATCGAAAGGTTCCCCTTCCACCTGCGTTACCAAAAGACAGATGTGTGGCGTGTAGCGGTGTAGCTGCCACAGGCCACACATCTATTTTAAAAATCGTGTAAGATTATTTTATCTGCATTCGGAAGTGCTACATATGAACAAAATACACGCCGATCTTCTCATCTACCTGCTGGCCGCGCCAGAGCATCTGCTGGCCGCGCCGCTTGCCGAATGGCTGGTTAATGCGCCGCGCTTCGCCGAGTTCGCCAACCGCTACCGCGACAAGATCCGCAAAAGATCCGCACCGCCGAGAACGATGAGCGCCTGTACGATCTTTTGGCCGAGTTGTGCGTTGCCAGGTTGCTGCTGAGCGACCGGCGGGTCGAGCTTGAATATGAGCCGCTGCAAGCGACAAAAAAGCGCAGCCCCGATTTCCTGGCGCGCTTTCGCCTCAGCACGCCTTGCTATATCGAGGTGACGCGGCTACGGAGCGTGCCCAGCCACGGGGCGCTCGATGTAGTCAGCCAAAAACTGGCGGCGATGCTTTGCGATAAATGTGGGCAATTGCAGGCCAATCAGCGCAATCTGCTGGTTGTGGCTGCGGCAACGCCCGGCTACAGCCTAGAGCGCATCGCCGCGACGCTGCGCTTCCTCAAGCAGCGCGCCGATGCCAAAGACGAAGTGTTCTTTGTGCAACGTGGTGTCGCAAGCGCGAAGCTCTTCCTCAACCAGATCGATGCGCTGAGCGCCTTGCTTGTGGTGACGGTCGAGCATGCTACGCTCTGGCCAAACCCGAACGCGCGCCGCCCGCTTTCGCCAGCCTTTGCCACGTTGCTTGCCGATTGGCGCTTGTGATGCCACGCGTAGGGGCACAACATGCTGCGCTCCTACGCGCGGCGGCGTGCCTCGACGGTCATCATGGTGGCAACCATCTGCTGGGCGCGCATCAACAGATTATCGAGCGCGTCGGCATCGGGCAGAATGTAGAGCGTCGCGCGCAGGCCGCCGGGCGGGTAGGCGGGGTGGTAGAGCACGTAGGGGTCAGTGCCGTTACGGCGATAGCTGTCGATCTGCGTGCGCAGACCGGCGGCGTTCACCTCGGCGCTGCTGAAGAGCGTGTAGCCGTTGCGCGTCAGCCAGGCCTGCCAATCGGCGCGGATCTCATCGGCGCGCGGCTCGGGCCGTCGGTCGTAGCGCATGATCTGTAGCGAAAGCATGGGCCTCTCCCTGTTGGCAGTGTTCCTATCTTCTGACGGTTGCGCCCATTGCAGTTCAAAAAACTCACCCCAACTCGGCAAGAAATTCGCGCACTGCCGCTTCCATAGTGATCGTGCCCGCAAAAATGCGCTCGTGATAGCGCGGCACGAAATCGAAAAGGTAGGAGTTGCCGTCGCGCGTTTCGCGCAGCATCACCTCGCCACCGGGCCGACGCCGTCGAGCATGCCGCTGCTGTGGAAGGCGCGCTCGGTCGCCACACGGTCGTATGCGAGGCGCACGATCTCGGCGTGCCAGCCTTTTCTCCCGTGGGTGAGGCGCGCGTAGGCCGCGCGCGGATCGCCATCGAACGGCAGGCCCACCGAGCCCACGTTTACGACCAGTGTGTCGTCGATCTGGCGGGTGAACGGCATATGTGTATGGCCAACGCAGAACAGCCGCGCGTCGGGCACGATTTTGGCGCGCACCTCGTCGTCGCTGTGGGTTTTGAGAATGCCGTCGCGGTTATGCACGATCGAGCCGTGCAATACGCTTAGCTGCCCACCCTCCTCGAAGATAAAATCTAGCTGCGATGGAAGGCTGGCCAGCTCCGGCACGGCGTCGGCGACCTGCTCGTACGTCCAGGCGATGCTGCGGATCACCTCGTAGCGCGGCCCCTGGCGCGTAATCGTGCCGCTGGCCAGGTCGCTACCGAACTTCACCATGTATTCTTCATGATTGCCCTGCAGAAGCTGCCAGCCGTGCTCACGCTCAAACGAGCGTACCAGATCGAGGCAGGCGCGCGATTGTGGGCCGCGGTTCACGACATCGCCGGCCACGACAACTAGATCGGGACGCCAATGCTCCAGATCGTCGAGGACGGCGTGCAGCGCCGCGAGATTCGCGTGAATATCGGCGAGTAGTGCGATCTTCATAGCTGACCAAAGTATAGAGGAGCGCGCCACGTGCGTCAACTTCAAGGCTGAAGCGCGAAGCGTCTGCGCACGGGCAGGGTCACACGTCGTACACGTGGACAATCAATAATTGCCGTATGGCTAAATCGCCAAAAAATGCTTCGCGAACGATGTATTTTTGCCTTCTGCCGCGTCTCTGTATATGCATAGAGAGAATAAAAGAACGTCGAACAAAGGAACATATGTGCAGTGCATGCACGTGCCTTGTGTCTTTGTTCTTTTGTTCGATGTTTGCATGTTGTGTCTATAAGAAGTTCTATTGTATCGTGGAATGGTGGCGGCGGCGCTGTCAGCATCCCAGCATAAAACGATAATCTTTCATCCGATAAGGACTCGTTATGCAGTACATCGATCGCAGCCAGGTCAAGTGTAGTTACGCTACACGCAGCGTGCCGCAAGAGCAGATGTGTACGCTCGTCGCTTTGCCCGATGTGCCACGGGCGGGCGATCTGTTGCTGACAAACGTCGTAAGCCTCGGCAGGAACACCATGATCGAGGCGCGCGATTGCCTGCGCACTCATATTTTCCCCGGTAATAGCCTTATCGTCGCCCTCGGCAATCGTTATGCGACCGACCATTATGAGGGCTATGTGCCGACCCGTCTCGAAGCGAGCTGCGATCTGCTCGCGATCAGCGGCGTTTGCGGCGAGGTCTTTGCGCGCTCGCACGCGGTGCCGGCCCCAACACGGCTGCGCATTCTTGGGGCGGTCGGCGATGCGAACGGAAAGGCGCTAAATACACGCGATTTCGCGATGCAGCCGGAGGTTGCTAGCAGCCAGGCGCAGGTAACGCTGGTGGTCGGCTCGTCGCTCAATTCCGGTTGCAACACGCTCGTCGGCGCACTGGCGCGCGGCCTCATCCTTAAGGGCGCCGCGTCGGTGTTATTCGCCTCACGGGCACAGCGTCGAGCCGCGATGAGCGCTACTTCCTAAGCTGTGGTGCCAACCCCGTACTCGATTTTACCCAGCTTGGCTATCCATCAACGTATATGGCGAGCCTTAATGAGCTTACCTATATCTATAACACGCTGATGAGCCATATGCACGCCGAGCGTCTCGATGACATTATTATCGATCTCGCCGACGGCATTTTCCAGCGCGAGACGCGGATGCTGCTTGATTATGGGCTGTTTCGTTCGCAGATCGACCATCTGGTGTTTGCTGCTAGCGATAGCCTCTCGGCCGACTGTGGGGTGCGTCGGCTTTCGATGGCGGGCTATCCGCTGCGCGCCGTCTCGGGCCAAGTGGCGCAGAGCCCCGCGCTGCTGCGCGAGGTCGAGGAAGTTACCGGCTACCCCTGTTTGAATTGGGATCAGGTGATCACACGCATCAGCGAGTTTTTGCCTAAGCCGCTCTACAGCAAGGCCGTCGGCACCTCGGTTGGCCTGCTGCGCTGAAACAAAGAAACGCTGTCTTTGCGAGCAACCGGTTGTTAGCCCGGGATTGGTGGTTTCGCCGCCAACCCCGGGCTATAGCCATTTCAGGCCATAAGCTCAAGTAGCGATTCGATCACATAGGTGGGTTGATGTGGGGCTTGCGGCAGGTCGGCGCGTGTGCTGTCGCCAGTCAGCACGAGCGCTGTGGCCATACCGGCTTCAGCACCCATAGCGATATCCGTCATCAGGCGATCGCGACCATAAGGCAGCGCGCCGCTTCCAGTTCGATCATGGCGGTTACTGTGCGCGCCATAATCGGCGAGGGCTTGCCAACATTGACGGCGCACCGCGTGTTGGTACATGCTTCGACAGCGGCGATGATCGCGGCGGCATCGGGCTCGCCACCGCCTGGCACCGGGCAGTAACGGTCGGGGTTGGTGGCGATCAGCGTCGCCCCGGCGCGGATCGCGTCGAAGGCCACCTGTAACTTATGATAAACAAACGTGCGGTCGAACGAGGCGATCACAATATCGATCGCGCCTGCCTCTTCGCTGATGCGAAAGCCAGCCGCCGTCAGTTCATCGACGAGCGGCTGCTCGCCGATCGGGTAGACCACAGCCTGCGGCGCGTTGGTCTTCAGCCACTCCACCATCACAAAAGTTGTATTCACCACCTCGGTGAGCTGGGCCGCGATGCCGAGCCGGTTCAGCTTGGCTACGTACTGGTCGCGCGTTTTGGTTGGGTTGTTCGAGAGGAACGCGACCTTGCGTTCGCGACGGCGTAGGTGCGCCAGCAGCTCAAGCGCCCCTGGCAACACACTATCGCCCAGGTAAATCGTGCCGTCGAGATCAAAAATATAGCCATCGTAATGAGGAATAACGCTCATAAAGCCCTCGTGTGCTTGCATATGCTCGGCTGATGCTGCAAGTATACACGAGAGTGCGGCGCACAGAACGCAGAGGATAAGCGATGCGCTCGCGCTTCTGAATGCTGCATGTTGCTGTAAGAGCTAGCGCGTCTGTGCTCTGTGTGCTACGCGCTAGGTTCGGCTGGCAGCCACTGATACAATGTTGCCCGCAGCGTTCGGATGCCGAGCGGCTTGCGCAGCACCGCAGATGCGCCCGCCTCGTAGGCGTCCTCGATAATCGACGTATCTGCCGAGATCAGCACAAATGGTGTGTCGCTGATGCGACGTAACGCGCGCAACAGCTCGATGCCGTTGAGGTGTGGCATTCGATAGTCGCTGACGATCAGGTTGGCACTCGTGCGTTCATATGTCGCAAGTGCTGCAGCACCATCTTCGACAGCGGTGATCTGGGCTTTGGGGTACAGGTATTCGAGCGCGCGCTGCAGAAAGCTACGCACATCGGGCTCGTCTTCAGCTAGAATGATATGCAGCATAGGGGTAACGAAATGAGTACAAGGTCTTCATCGGTATGGGCATGCTTAAACGCACGCAACTCGTGAATTAGATAACGTATTTATGACGAAATATTTAGCTTTATATCAAACCTCAACGTATTTGTGAAAAAGATCGAGGATGACTCTATGGTATATTTGTGCTATCACTCCATTATAGGGACACGCTATGACCAACGGACAGCATGATCGCTATCTCATACCCGGGCCAGCTGCGCGCAAGCGGCTCGGCGTTATCACCAGCGGCTCGCTGATCGAGGGGCTAACGGCGCGTCTTGAAGCGCGCGCGAGTGTGGAGGATATGCGTGTCGGTCAGTTTGTGGTGATCGCCGGTGAGCGCCACGAGTTTTTTCGATGATCACCGATGTGGTGCTAGAGGCGACAAATCAAAAGGTGCTCACCGATCCGCCCAACGGCGACGCTTTCTTCTACGATGTGCTGGCCGGCACCTCGACGTATGGCACATTGAGTTTGATGCCGCGCTTGATGCTGCCGCACGACCTTGAGGCCAGTCTGCTGCCGGTAAAAACCATCCCGCGCCATTTCTCGCCCGTCTTCGAGGCCCCGCGAGGACGATTTCGGGCGTGTATTCGGCGCAGAGGGCGGCACCCGCTTCGAGATCGGCCGCCCGCTCGATATGGATGTGGCGGTCTGCATCGGGCTAGATCGGTTTGTCGAGCGCAGCAACGGTATTTTTGGCAAGAGCGGCACCGGCAAGAGCTTTCTTACCCGCCTGCTGCTCTGCGGCGTGATCCACGGCAATGTCGCCAGCAACCTGATCTTCGATATGCACAGCGAATACGGCTGGGAGACGCGCTCGGAGGGCGGCGGTTTTGTAAAGGGCTTGCGCCAGCTCTTCGGCAGCGATGTGCTTGTCTATACGATCGATCCGCAGAGCAATCGCCAGCACAGCTACGATGGCGAGATCGTCATCGGGCTCGACCAGATCGAGATCGAAGATGTGATCTCGCTCGACCAGGAGCTGAACCTGGGCGCGACGGCGACCGAGTCTTCGTATTTGCTCTTCGACCATTATAAGAAGAGTTGGCTGCGCGAGTTGCTGAACATGGATGCAGCAGCGATTAAGGAGTTCGCCGATAGCAGCGGCGCGCACGCCGGGGCGATCAGCGCGCTCAAACGTAAGCTCAGCTTGGTAAAACGGCTGGCCTTTGTGCGCGAGAACGCCGATTTCTCCTCGGTAGATCGCCTGATCGACGCGCTTGCGGCAGGCCGCCATGTGGTGCTCGAGTTCGGCGGCCCGCAGAACCGCGAACTGGCCTATATGCTGGTAGCGAATATCGTCACCCGTCGTATTCACCGCCGCTGGATCGAGCAGACCGAACATTTTTTGCGCACCAAGAACGAGGCCGATCGCCCGCGGCAGCTCCTGATCACGATCGAAGAGGCGCACAAATTTCTTAACCCGGTTACGGCGCGACAAACGATCTTCGGCACGATCGCACGTGAGCTGCGTAAGTACAGCGTGACGCTGCTGGTCGTCGACCAGCGGCCCTCATCGATCGACTCGGAGGTGATGAGCCAGATCGGCACTCGGATCACTGCGCTGCTCAACGATGATAAAGATATCGACGCGGTGTTCACCGGAGTGAGCGGTAGCAGCGGCCTGAAAACGGTGCTCGCCAGCCTCGACAGTAAGCAGCAGGCGTTGGTGATTGGCCATGCGGTGCCCATGCCGGTTGTGGTGCGCACGCGCCCCTACGACGATGCTTTCTACAAGGCGGTGCAGCGCTCCGGCTCACGACGCACAAGTTCGGTCGCTGTTGTGCGCGAGGCGCAGGAAGAGGTTGACGAGCTTTTCCCCGATTAGCAGATTATTAGGTTATCGGTGGTCTCGCGCAGCAGGCCGCACCCTGATGGTGGCGGCTCGCAGTTCTCTCGGTTCTCAGCGCTCGCTCGTGACTGCACTGGGCCTCAGCAGATCAAGTTTAGCTAGCAGTGCGCGGGCGTGGTCGCGCGCGACTTCGTGAGGTTCGGCGTGGATGTAGCTTCGGCACGCGCTCCAGTAGCAGCCGAGCGTCTCAAGCAACTTTAGCCGTAGACACTCCTGCTCGCTGAGGGAGCCGAGAGCCAGGTAACCCTCGTAGAGGCCAGCACGCCATTCGGCGGGGTGGGCCGGGTTCAGGCCCATCGCCAGATCGAATAGCCCGTCGCCGCCAACCAGAATGCCGGGCTCTACGAGCGCCTCGATCTGCACGCTGTCGGCACCACGGGTAAAGCGCGCCGCATGGGGGCCGAAGTTGCCGTGCATTAGCCGTGGTTGTTGTACCAGGAGCCGCGTATCGTGCAGCACAACCTGAAGCGCCTGACGCTCGTCTTCGCCGAAGACCAGCACATCGATCGGCGGTGGCGCGTAATGCTGATTGAGCTGCTTGAGCACGTTGAGCCAGCCGGGGCGCGGCCCAGCGCCCTAGTGGGCCAGGACGCCCCCATCCTGGTGGGGCGATACGATGTGTTCGCCGCAGTACGCGCCCCGCCTGGCGCGCAGCTGCCCGCAAGAGATGCGGCTCGCTGATGTGCGCAGCCGCTGCGCCACAGACGTAGCGCTCGACAGTGTAGGCGAAAGGGCCGAGCGTTCGTGAGAGGTCAGCCATAATCAGCGGGGTGGCTGGCAGGCTTTGCGCAGCTAACGCACGTGCAAAATAGACGGCCCCGCTCAGATCGGCCTCGGGCGCGATCCGCAGCACGAGGTGCTCGATGGGAGTTGTCAGGCGCACTAGCAGTGCATCGTTTGTCTGCCCGAGCACTGCCGCCGCAGTAGGCCGCACGTTCAGGCCACGCACGATCAGCCGCGTGTACTCGCCAAGACGCCCCAGTACGCGCCGCCAGGCATCGCTCAGGCCGTCTGCTTCGGGAGCCAGATGGTGGTTTAAATGGCTGTAGTCGATCATCAGTGCGCTCGCGCTGGAATAGTTCGGTGCCTAGATTATAAACCCTTTTTGATAAAGATACAGTAACCCTACAGAAATGGTATCATTCAGCGGTAAACAGTATCAAGTGCTGCTAGTGCAGCTGCCGGTTCCGAATAATCCGCTGCTGAATACCGCGCTTGCGGCCGGCTATCTTAAGGTCTACGCCGAAGCCCAAGGGCTGGCCGATTGTGTCGAGATCGCTATCTTGCCACGCGCCATTGCTGATCACGCTGGTGATGCCGCGTTGGTCGAGGCGATCGTCGCGCGGCGGCCGTCTGTGCTCGGCCTCTCGCTCTACACCTGGAACAGCGAGCGCAGTCTGGCCATCACGTTACGTGTCAAAGCGCGCTTGCCCGAGTTGCTTGTGGTTGTCGGTGGCCCCGAGGTGCAGCGCGACAACCGCTGGCTCTTGGAGCACCCTGCCGTCGATGTGGCGGTGATCGGCGAGGGCGAGCAGACGTTTTATGAACTGCTGCAAGCCTTCTATGCTGATCAGGACAGCACATTAACCGCAAAGGCGCGCCGGGCGCACGGCCTTGGCGATCTCAATCGTTTACGAACCATCCCCGGCCTGGCGTTTCGCGATGGCGCTGAGCTTGTTTTTACCACAGAACGCACGGGCCTAGACGATCTTGCTGTCATCCCTTCGCCGTATCTGGCTGGCTACCTTGATGTGCCGCCCGCCGCCCTGATGATGGTCGAGATCTCACGCTGGTGCCCTTATGCGTGCAGTTTCTGCCTTTATGGGCGCAATATGGGGCCGAAGCTCGGCAGCCGCTACTTCGGGCTCGATCGTGTGTTGGCCGAGATCCGCTGGGCGCGCACGCACGGCGTACAGCGCATCCACTTTGTCGAGGCCAATCTCAACCTGGTGCCGCTCTTCTGGCCGCTGATGCACGCCCTCGCCGAGATCAACGCCGACCGCGCGCTGACTTTTTATGCCGAGTTGCGCGGCGAGCACCTGACAGACGCCGTTGTCGATGCGCTCGCCGCTGCCAGTGTGCGCGTCGTCGAAGTGGGGTTGCAAACTGCTAACCCCGTCGCTCTGCGTGCCAGCCAGCGCCGCACCGATCTTGCTAAGTGGGCCGCCGGCACGCGCCGCCTCTATCGGCGCGATATCGAGGTGCTGCTGGACGTGATCGTCGGCTTGCCCGAAGACGATGAAGCGGGCATCCGTGAAACACTGGCTTTTATCGCCCGCGCAGATCTTGGCCCCTACGATGTGTTCACCTTGCAAGTGCTGCCCGGCACTGTGCTGCGCCAGCAGGCCGCACAATTTGGCTTGACCTTTCAGGATCGCCCGCCCTATTACGTGCTCGGCACCGCGCGGCTCGATTTTACCGCCATCCGTGGCCTGCGCCGCCAGCTGAAGGAGCAGATCGACCTCGATCCGGATGTGGTAGAAGGCATGCCGCTGCTGCGAGAAAGCAGAATTCAGGATTCAACATTCAGCATGAGCTTTGCGCCCTTTGCATCTTTGCGCTTAAACACATTGGCAAATCAGGTCGATGTTGAGCTGAGTTTGTCGGAATTGGTAGACGCCACACCCACCTTGGCTGCCGCGATCGAGGCTAACCCGAGCACGATCTTCGATGTGTATCTCTCTTGCGATGTGCCGCCGCCTGCAGAGGAACTCGCCACCTGGCGCGCGGCATTGCCCTTCACCCCCGGCTACCTCGACCGCGTGGCCGTCTACGGCCTGGCGCAGCCGGAACCGCCCTATAAAACGTGTCAGCCCGCGCATCTTGCTGGTGCTGCCCTGGTCTTGCACCGTTGAGCCAGCGGAGTACGCCGGTGTGGCGCAAATCATCTGGCGCTACGAACTCGGCGTGGGTGAGGAGCCGCCGCTACGCTCTTGGCAAGCAGCCGGTGGCGCTGGCATCGCGCTCTCCTTCGCCGCAGATGTGCTTGCCGCTGAGCAAGTGGCACTTCTGGCGCAGCTACGGCGTTGGCAAGCCGCGAGCGGGGCGATCGTGTGGCTAAGAGGTGACCGGGTGACCCGGTGATAACTACAAAACTCTGCGCCCCTGGGCTCGTTGCGGTGCAGAAATGCCCGGCTGCGTGCGCTTTGTGCGACTTGGTGGCAAAAAAGAAAACCTTTGCGTTCTTTGCGTCTTTGCGGTTCAATATACACATGTCTGACAAACGCGATACAAGCCCACTTACGCGCTACGCTGCGGCCCGGCTGGCAGCTACACTTTCGCCGCTGCCTTACCTTGAGCGTATGCCCTACAGTCTGCGCGCTGAGCCGCTCGTTATTCCTACCGCCGACGGTGTAAGCCTGGGGGCAACGCTGCTCACGCGCAGCCGATCAAGCTTGGTGATCGTCGGCCACGGCTTCGCGTCGACGCAGCAGAGCCGCTCGGTGGTCTGGCTCGCCGAGCAACTTGCCGAGCGCTACGACGTGCTGACCTTCGATTGGCGAGGCTACGGGCGCAGCGGCGGGTTTGCGACTTTCGGCGGCCACGAGCGCGCCGACCTTGCGGCGGTCATCGGCTGGGCGCGCAGCTACAGGCGACTCGCAGATCAGCGTGATCGCCGAGAGTATGGGCGGCCTGATCACGCTTGCGGCCCTCGGCAACGCCGCGGATGGTTTCCCGCACCCCGATCGCATCATCACACTGAGCGCGCCGGGCGATTATGCGCTCACCGGCGGTCATCGCCCATTTATGCTGCGCCACCTAGCGGCCAATCGCAACGCGCGCCCGATCGCGCCGATGTTCGGCTTCCGCATGGGCGAATACCAGCCGCCGCGCCACTCGATGTTGTCGAGCGCATCAAGCTGCCATGGCTGCTCGTCCACGGCACACGCGATTCCACCGTGCCCTACCGCAACGCCGAGTTGCTGCACGCGGCGGCACCGCACGCTACGCTGCGCCGCTACGACGGTGCCGATCACGCTATCACCGGCCTGCGCGCCTACGACGCCAAACGCCTGCTCGCCGACTTGCACGAGCACCTGGATTGACACGGTTTAGGTGACATGCTACCTTTTGGGGAGTCCAGGAGTCAGGAGTCAGGAGTCAGAATTCAGGAGTCAGGAGTCAGGAGTCAGAATTCAGAATGGTGCTGTGCAGCGTTGCGTTCTTTTGAAGTATTGGTCATTCAGGTAGCGTTTAGCTGTTTTGTTTCCATCAATGCTGCCCACCTGGGTGTGAGACATTGACGTAGCACCTCGCATCCATAGTAAAGATAGTCAAGAAGGTAGAAATCGCTAACACGCGAACAAGCCCTGACACAGTACTCCTGAGTCCTGACTCCTGAATCCTGAATTCTACAAAAAAGGATCTGCCATGTTACGAGATGTTCGTGTGGCCGTGGTTGGCCCGGGTGCTATGGGCGAGGCGGTCATCGGCGGCCTGCTGCGTAAAGAGCTAGTCGCCGCCGAGCAGATCCTGGTGAGCCATCCGCGCGAGGAGCGGTTG
>JAAUTF010000097.1 GCA_012031775.1 Candidatus Altimarinota bacterium
GTAATGGCCTCGGCGGTAGTGCGGGCGTTCGAACGGCCTGACTGAGGGCCATGTCAATCGCCTCAAGATGATCAAGCGGATGGCCTACGGGAGAGCGAGCGTTGATCTGCTCCGCAAACGGGTACTTGCCCAAGTGTGACGCTTTTGCCTGAGCACGTCTGTTGCGGAAGAGCCGGTCTTTCCTGAGGCGCAGCTTTTCGTCGGGTAAGATTCTTCCGTGAGGCTATACGGGGAAAGAATTGAGCGTCGCTTGACAATAATACGCTGAAAGGACTTTACTCGTGACAACGCCATTGAACCTCACCGCGATCAGCGCTCCGCTCCAGCAATTGCAAACCCTTGAGGCCGATCTCTGTGCCCGGCTGCTGGAGCGCGATGAGGCTGTGCGCGCCGCCCTGGTCGCCGTGATTGCCCGCCAACATATCGTCCTGATCGGCGCTCCAGGCACCGCAAAGAGCATGCTGGTCGAGTTGCTCGCTGAACGCGTCACCGATACGAGCAGTTCGTCCCAGGCTTTCGTCTGGCTACTCACCCGCTTCACCACGCCCGACGAACTATTTGGCCCGATCAGCGTCGCGGGTCTCAAGAAAGACGAGTACCGGCGTATCACAACCAACAAGCTTCCCGAGGCGTTCTTCGCGTTCCTGGACGAGATCTTCAAAGCCAACTCCACCGTTCTCAATGCCTTGCTCTCGCTCCTCAACGAGCACGTCTTCGACAATGGGACGGCCCAAATCAGAGTCCCCTTCAACTGCGGTGGTGGAGACGCTTAGACCAAGCTGTAGGCTGCCGTCGAAGGCGCCACCAAACTCAAGGCCACCGCAGGCCAGTTGCGCTTCAGAGCTAATCGAAAGACTGTGCCCGACGCTCGAGGTCTGCTGGATCACTGAAGATGACCTGATCACTCCTCACTATGCCCACGTCCACGTGTCCCTGCCTCCGATCCGTAGCGTCACCTTCCCATGTGCAGCGTTGAGTAAGCGACATACTCCAACGACGCCATCAACGGACGGCCTATCCATACGTGCGCTTGATTTTTCCGGCCTGTCTCATCGCACTTTGCGCTAGCCTGCTCAGGCCAACCTGGATTTGCTGGAGACTCCCCACATACCCAGGCGAATAATGCGCTTCTGCCCAGCTTCAACAAGCGAACGGAAAGTCAGGACGTAATCCAATGCAGGAAGGAAAGAGCATGCAGCCGAATGAATCGCACGGCGCGACCAGCCGACCGGTTGGCCATTCTGGGAACACTTCGCGACGACCGCACTATGTGTGGATCTGGCTGGTTGTTTGTGCGTTGATCCTAACGCCGCTGGCCGCTCCCAACCACGGGCAGCAAGCGTTTGGAGCGGATCGTCAGGCCGGGCCGTCCGAGGCGACGCTGGCGCAGGTTGAGCCGGACGATACTACCACCGACCCGATGATCATACCGGAGCCCGTCGCCGATCTGCCACCAGCACGCACGTCGGTGCGTACCAATCCGGTGTTCGGATCGTTGCAACCACCGGGGTATGCAGAGCGCCTGTACCTACCGCTAATCCGCACTGGCGGCGCCGCGCCCACAGTTGCGCAGGCTGCCCAGGATACCCACCCAGCCCCCGCCCAGCGCGATGATCCGCGCCGTGGAAGCTGCCCTGCCGCGCCGCCGTGGGTGTCGCAGCACGGCATGAGCGAGAGCTTCTATGCCGAGGAAAATACCTGGGCCGAGGCGGGCTTCCGTCCCATTTCGGTCAGCACCAACGGCAGCGGCGCTGCGGCGCGTTTCAGCGTGTTGTGGATCAGGGACGGTGCGTATCCGAATGCCTGGCGCCTGCGCCATGCCATGCCCGAGGCTCTCTACCAGCAACGGCTTGTCGACTACGCAACCGAAGGTTACCGCCCGATCGCCGTCGATGTCTACGGCACGGAAGCCAACCCGCTGTATATTGCCATCTGGGTGCGTGACGACGTGCCTTTTACCGCTTTCGTCAATGAGTCCGAGGCAGATACCGGAACGATTATCGATGAGAACTGGGAGCAGGGCTACCGCATGCTGTGGATCACTGGGCACTCGGGCGGCGCCGTAGCGAGCTATAGCGGCATTTTCGTGCAGGACGGCGTGCCGGACGCGGTTCAATACGGCATGAGCGCTGACGGCCTGAATGACATTGTCGGGCCGGAACTTACCGCCCAGAACTACCGCATGATCAGGCTCAGCACCTATGAGGTAGCCGGCCAGGTGCGCTATGCCGGGGTATGGGTGCGCGACCCGGCGGCGTGCGGCAGTGTGCGTTGGGAAGCCTTCCCCGCCCACACCTCAACTGAATACCAGATCAAGGCCAGCGCTCAGATCAATGTCGGCGACGAGAAACCGGTGGCAAATAACGCCATTACCCTCAATGAAAGTGATCTGGGTACGTATTTCCGCCTTGCGCGCATCCAAGTCGATCCAGGCGCATCAGGCGCACAACTGCGCCGGATTACGGAAGCTCAGCCGGAGCAAGTGGCCCAGCATGGCGACATCCTCGTGCTCCAGGTGCCATACGCCGCCAGTCTACTAGTAGTCGATCATGCGCAGGGCAATATCCGCCTGCGGAGCTGGGACTCCGATGATCCCGGCCTGCAGGGGCAGTCCTTTGCGATGAACAACTACCAGAACCGCCTGGTGCTCCAGTACGACTCGAGCGCGCAGGAATGGTACGAGTTGCAGCGCAATAGTATCTCGCCCGACTACTACTTCCCGATCAGCCTGGATGAAGTTGGTCCGCCTGATAATCGGCGGTACGCCTCAGTATGGCTAGCCGGCCCATCGGGGCGCGAGTGGCGGGTAAACAGCGCGGCCCCCATCCCCGCCGACGACCCCCTGGAACGGTTCGATGCGGCGATGCGGGTCTACATGCAAGATCGCAATGCCACCGGCGGCGCATTGGCGATCGCTGTAGACGGGAGACTGGTGCTCGCGCGGGGCTACAACTGGGAGATCCCTGAGGCGGCTGCAGTGGGGCCGGAGAGCACGTTTCGGCTTGCCAGCGTCAGCAAACCAATAACCGCGGTCGCGATCATGCAGTTGGTGCAGGATGGGTCGCTCGACCTCGACCAGACCATCGTCAGCATTCCCGGTGTAGCAGCAGCGATCGGCGCGAACGCCTGGCAAGATCCGCGCATCAACAATGTTACGGTGCGGCACCTGCTCCAGCATCTTGGCGGCTGGGATCGCGGCATCACGCCCGATCCGATGGTTCACGCCGATTTTACTATTTGTGACACTGTCAGCTTGACCCTGCCCACAACACTGGCGGCGATTACGGAATACACCAGCGGCCTGGATCTCGACCACGCGCCGGGCGAGGTATACGCCTACTCCAACTTCGGCTACGCCCTGCTCGGGCTGATCATCGAACAGGTCAGCGGAATGTCGTATGCGAACTATGTGCAGACGGAGGTGCTGAACCCGCTCGGCGTAACAAACACGTTGCTGACCGGCAATACCGAGGCTGAACGGCACCCCGGCGAAGTCTGGTATTACCAACCGACAAACGGCATGCCCGCCAGTCGGCTGGGCTTCACCGACCCCAACCCAGATCGGGAACTATGTACTGCGGGGCATGCCGACAGGCTACTGAACCCGTATGGCGGGCTCAATCTGGTGCCGATGGCGGCGCACGGCGGTTGGGCGTCATCGGCGGTGGATATGGCGCGCTTCCTGGTGGCGATGGAGCAGAACAGCCTGATCAATTCAGCGTCGCGCAGCATCATGTGGGAACGCCCGGCGGGGCGCGCCGTGCGGGTATTGCGCTTCACAACCGGCAGCAACTCGTTCGTCAACTTCACCCGCGACGCACGCGAGAGTACGGTATTTACGCCCATTATAGCGACCGACACCCAACTCCTGGTCGGCAGAGGACTGGTTCCCTTCAGCGGGATTGAGTTCGATCTTGCGCAGGCGGGGCAAGGCTACAGCTTGCGCGTCGCCTACTCGACGAAGCTGGGGTTTCAGGAATTAACGGTGGATGCGCACGGCCTTGATGACGGCACTGCTAACTTCGACCCCGAAGACATCAGCGAGCCGGCCACAATCCGCTTTACGCCACCAGCCGACTGGGAGCCGATCACGCTTTCTGAGGATGCCTACCCGCGCTACTGGATCCGCATCACCACCGACAGCGCGCCGACTGTACCCGTTCAAATTCAAACCATCACTCCAGTTGGCGGACGCGAGGCCGACTATGGGCATGGTTGGGGCGTAAGCCATAGCAACAGCACCGTCTATACGCTCGCCTACCGCGGGCAGAACATCCCCAACGGAGTGACGGTGCAGGGCGTACTCAGCCACGCGACGGGGCGGGTCGTTGGTGTGTCGCACAATTCTGCGAACAACCAGGGGATACTGCAGGTGGACACACTGCGGGGCGGGTCGTTCTGGCCTGAAGAGCGGCTGATCGCTACCGGCACAGCCGCGCCGTTTGCCTTCGGCAACGCGAATGACCGCGAGCGTCCGCGCAATGCATCGACCAGCCACGGAGGCTTGTTATGGGGAAGCGTCACGGAGATTCAGCACCGTACAGACAATATTCACTGGGTTGTATTGCTGAACTTCAACAACGACGGCCGCTTCTATATCAAGGATGACGGTATCGGTCAACTCGCGATCAATGATCTGATCAACGAGATCGAGGGCAGCGCAACATTGAATTGGCCGAATCACGACCTCTTTCCCTAAAACACGGGGATAGCGGGCAGTTGCAGCGAGCATACCAGCAGCACCACACGAGCTAGCATTCAGGATAGCACGCTGAGCCATATGGTGGGTCGGAACAAAGGTGTTTCGGTCTGCTGCTGCTGCGTGACCCCGGTGACGCGCCGTGCTACAATATCCCTGAAATCCAGCAAGGCAGGTATGCGATGCCTACACCGTTTCCCGGCATGGATCCCTATCTTGAAGACCCGATTGAATGGTCGGATCTGCATTTTCGCCTGATCGGCGCGATTAGCCGGCAACTGACGGCTCAGGTCGCGCCGCACTTCTATGTGCGCGTCGAACAACGGGTGTCCATCGTCGGCCCGGATGACGATGAACGCCGGGTGATTATTCCCGATGTCTACCTTGCCCAAACCGGCGTTCAGTCACTGCCAGCCGCCGGCGCGGCTCAGATTGCCACCCCAACCCTGATTTCCGTGCTAGATGAGATCGAACTGCGCGAGCACTTCATTGAGATCTATGATGCGCGAAACCGCAGCGTTGTGGCCACGCTGGAAGTGCTTTCGCCGGTGAACAAACTGGCCGGCACGAAACGGGCCGCGTTTCTCGCCAAACGGCGTGCGGTAATGGCGTCGCCCGCGCACTGGATCGAAATCGACTTGCTGCGCGCCGGCGAGCGTCCACCAGAAGTCGCCGGCAAGAGCGATTCTTATGCCCTGCTCAAGCGCAGCGGGCAGCCCGGGCCATACGAAGTCTGGTATGCGAATCTACGCGACCCCTTGCCCACCATTGCGGTTCCGCTCCGCAATCCCTTTGCCGACGTCCCGCTTGATTTGCAGACCGCCTTCGCTACTGCCTACGCCGAAGCGCGCTACGATGATCAACTCGCGTACGAAGGCAGCCCGCCGCCTCCGCTGTGTCCTGCCGATGCCTCCTGGGCCGCAGCCCGGATCAGCGCATGGCGTACGCAGCGCGAGGCGTAGAGCAACACTCATCCCCCTTCCTGGGCGTCTCTACATGTATCGCGTTCTATCCCTGTCCCGCCGACCGGGGTCATCGTCACCATCTGCCTGATCATTCCGCCGCCCGACGGCAAACATCGGCCGTTTCCTAACGCTTATGTCGCTTCGGACGGCTGCCAGCGGGGCCGCTTAACGGTGGATGTTGGACAGACTTATCATGTTCCCCCGCTAGCAGCATCGTGATGTAGGAAGGCACCCGCGTTATTAGAGAACGCGAGTTCGTCGTTCAGCGGGTTAACTATTCCACGCGGACAATGGATACCGTATCCATCGGGTGGCGGATCATGCGGGTTCGCGTGATCGAAACACCTCGTACAGCAGCAGACTTCCTGCAACGCCGAGGTTCAGCGAGTCGGCGCCGGCAACCATCGGAATGCGCACAAGCTGATCACAGCATGCCCGCTCCTCAGCCGTCAGGCCGGCCCGCTCCGCGCCAAGCAGCAGCACCAGCGGTCGGCGGTAGACGGCATCAGTAGAGGTAACAGTGCCGTCCGGTGATGCGCCGACGATCTGGATCTGGTGCGTCTGTGCCCAAGCCTGGAGTTGCGCCAGCGAGGTACGCGCGAAGTGCTGGGTGAAGCATGCCCCCATACTCGCCCGGATCACCGCCGCGTCATACGGATCAATAGCATTCCCGAGCAAGAGAAACCCACTGGCGCCGACCGCCGCCGCAGTGCGAATCAAGGTTCCGAAATTGCCCGGCGAACGAACTTGACGCAGCGCGATCCAGCAATGTCCCGCTCCAGTTGCGATCGATCCGATGTCATGCAGCTGCTGACGCAGGACGGCGCCCACGCCGGAGGCGCGTTCGGTGCGCGAGATGCTGCGAACTGTTCGGGTGAGAGCGGTACGTGCGGCACGCCTGCGCGCTTGAGTTGGCGGACAAATTTGCGAGCGATGGGAGCCGTGAGCAGGCGCTCACTGTAAACGAGGACTTCAATGGGGATCTGGTGATCAACGGCAGTGACGAAATTGCGCACACCTTCAACGAAATAGAGGCCGCGGGTGTCGCGCGTTCGGCGATCGGTTTGGAGCTGCGCGATCAGCGCAAGGGTTGAAGTGGCCGCGCGGAGCGGGCCGAAAGTGGGTTCATCGGTCATACTCCTGTGGGTGCGCGCCGGGACGCGACTGCGTGGTGATGTGAATCATGGTTCGGCAGCGCCGCTGCCAGGGGTTTAAGCAGGTGCCGTCGGGTATGTCGACGGCCACCTGGCACAGAAATTCACTGTCTGGAGCATAACACGGCGCTCGGCGTTGCGTAAGATGCCGGCGACCGGCTGATTTGCGCTCGGCGTTGCGTACGCTGCCGTCCACTCCAGATACGCCGGCACCAAACACATCATCTTCGGCTGCCAATAGCTTGCGGCGGAGCCGGCCACCGCATCATGTACCGGATCGAAGATCATCAGCCATAGCATCAGCGTGTAGTCATCACAGAGCTGCTCCCAGCGGTACTCCTTGACGCCGGCGGCTTCCAGAGCATCGTGATACAGCTTCAATGCCGCCAGTTCGTGGCCTGCATCGCGGCGCTGTGCCCACGTCCAGAACGTCGCCAGCATGTACACCAGGTCATAGGCGGCATAATTGGCGCTGACCGCATCAAAATCCACCAGGTAGACGCTGACGGCACCAGCAGCACATGAGCAGAGCCATTGGGTCAGGTAGCAATCGCCGTGGGTGATCGTCATCGCTCGCATAGTGCTCACCCGCTCGCCGAGGCCACGCTGCCAGAGATGCGGTAGATCGGCCAAAGCGTGCGCGTAGACAGCCCGAATTGCGGGCGGCAGCCAGTCATGATCAGCGGCAACAAAGGCGGCCCATTCACGCTGTCGCCGCTCGACATGGCGAGCGAAGTGCGCCTCGTCGCGATACCAGGGCCGCACGGCGAACTGCTCGGGACAGCTGCCGAGGTCGGGATGTTCCCAGAAGGCGGCGTGGAACTGGGCGAGGGCGACCAGCATCTGTTCCAGATCGGCCTGCGCCGGCACACCGTTCAGTGCAAGGAGATCGGCACGACTCACGGGTAGTGCGTGAGTCGTCGAGAGGTCATCAAGCAGCAGGGCCGACTCACCACTAGTCGGGTCGGCGATGGCCAGGTAGCAGGTCGGCAGCATCGGCAGCGCAATGCCGCGCTTCATTAGGAAACGATACCACTCTACTTCGTGGGAGTCGGCACCATTACTGAGCGTTTTGAGGAGAAGGGCCTGGGGGGCCGTCGTCGGCGCATCGGAGCCGATGACCTCACCCTGCGGCAACACACCGGCAGCGCGGAAAGCAGAGGTCAGCCAGATAGGTTCAGCGCGAGCGGGGAGCGTGACAGGGAGCATACGCATAACCGATCAGGTGGGTGATATAGGCACGGGAGAACCGTTCCCTCGGCGCAGCTCATCGACCGCCGCGATCACGCGGCGCTGGTGATCGCGCTTCCCCAAATAGTAGCGCATACCTGCCTCAATCTGCTCGTCTCGCGATGTCTCGGCCGAGCCATAAACCAGGATGCCGGAGAGCGTAACCAGGGCACGCGCCTGACCTTCCGCAGCGGCGTAATCGGCGATGCGCTCATCAACTGCTCGTACCACCTCGGCCAGCAGTTCCTCATCGGTCTTCTCAGCGAGTGACAGGTCGATACCGGAATAGTGCCTGATCACCTCCCAGACATGGACCGGAATCGGCACCATCACGTGGCCGGAGCTGGCTTCGAACTGCACCTGCGCTAGTTCCAGGTAGACATGATCGTCGTCGAAAACCTCGTGATAGAAGTGGAACGTCGGTCCGTGGGCGATCGTCGCCTTTGTAGACATAGACGCCCTCCTTTCCATGTCAGTGCTGACTCGGCTCAGTATAAGGCGTTGCGCGCGCGTTGACCTCAACCACTAGGCTGACTCATGCACATCTCAGTCATGATGTGCATACAATGTGAACTATAAAAACCATCAATCTTCCCCTAACTTCCTCTAAAGCGCTGGGCAGAAGCATTGAGCCATACGTCTGGGGTGTTGTGGGCAGCTTCGCTGCCCACAACACCCCAAACAAAGCTCAATCGTTGTGCTCATCGCTGTAAGCTAGCGGCGCTCGTCGAGGGGTTGACCTCGTAGCGATTCCAGTGTCCAGGTTTACCTCACTGCCCGCTGTGTCGAGCCATCAGGGCTACAGGGGGAAGGTTGTCGACAGCCGCAGCGACACGCGATGTCCTGGGCGGCGACAGGTGGACTGCTCGACGTTATCGACGGGGTTCAGTGCTTCCCTGCAGCGCACCCGCTCGCCTGAGGTGAAGAAGGAGTTCGCCTCGGTCTGTATCAGCGCCGCAGCAACGGAAGGAAGATGCGCCAACTAGTGGTAGGGATTGGTTGTGTCTGCGGTGTTGGCTCGCCTGTCGCCGTTGCGGTGGCCGTTGTTGTTGGTATCGTGGTAACAGTGGCCGTTGCGGTGGCCGTTGCAACTGTCTCGCTCGTCGCAGTGGGCGTCGCCGTTGTAGTGGCCGTCTCGGTTGTAGTAGCTATCGCCGTCGCGGTGGCTGTCCCGGTGGGCGTCGCCGTTGTGGGCGCCGTCGCCGAGACAGTATCGTTATCAATGATCGTCAAGGTCAGGCGCGCGGGTGTACCGAGGCTGAGGCCGGGCAGCGGGACAAGTTCCAACTCGAGCGTCTCATCACCCTCGACCAGCGTATCGTCGACGATGTTGAGCACGAGGAAACGTTCGTCCTGTTCCCCATCCTCCCAGCTGAAGACGCGCGGCCCGCCCAGGTAGGCCAGGAAGCTGAGATTGGGGGCGCCGCCGGCATTGAAACGGGCCAGGCCGGCGCGATCGATGCCATTTACAGTGAAGAATTCCCCTGCGGCCAGGAAGCTCCCGTCGGCGAGCAGCGCGAGATCCCACACCGTATTGTCCGCGCCGGGATCAAACGCCGTCACCAACGCTCCCTCGGTGCTCAGACGGGCAATGCGACCGCTGGCAACCCGCCAACCGTGCGAAAGCCGCCGCCGATGAGCATGCCGCCGTCAGGGAGTGGTACGGCGTCGAGAACGACGTTATCGGCCCCCACCCCTGGGTTGAAGCCGACATCAAGGGCGCCATCGGCGTTGAGCCGGGCCACGCGCCCACGCGGCTGACCGCCAACCGTCGTGAAGAGGCCAACAATGATCACCTTGCCGTCGGCCTGCACAACGACCTCGCGCACCAAATTATTCATTGATGGCGGGAGAAAGCCGGTATCCAGCCTGCCGTCGGCGTTCAGTCGGGCCAAATTCTGGCGGTTTACGTTATTGACGCGGCTAAACTGCCCGCCAATGACGAGTTTGCCGTCCGGTTGAAGCGCCATGCCGGCGACGATGGCGCCGCTGCCCCCCAGGACAGGGGCAAAGCTGGTATCCAGGCTGCCGTTGTCATTGAGCCGGGCCACCGACGTTCGAGGCACTCCGCCGACCTGCGTGAAGTCGCCGGCGAGCAGCACCTTGCCGTCAGGCTGGACGATCAGCTCCCAAACGGAGTTGTTTGCACCAACGCCCGGGTCGAAGCTCGGGTCGAGCGAACCGTCGGCGTTGAGGCGGACTACTCGCCCGTGCGGCACCCCATTGTAGCTGGTAAAGTCGCCGCCGACGAGAATTTTGCCGTCGGGCTGGATCGCCACCGCCTCGATGATTTGGTTAGCCCCTGCCCCAGAGTTGAAACTTGGGTCGAGCGATCCGTTGGGGTTGAGCCGGACTACCTGCCTTCGTCGCACCCCGTCGGACAGGACGAACTGGCCGGCGACCAGGATTTTTCCATCAGGCTGGGGCACAACCTGAGTCAGCCGGAAATTCGAGGTTTCAGCAAGCCCGAGCGGAGCCACAAGGCCGTTGTAGTCGTCGGGGCCGGCACTACCGCCGGCAACACGAACCTGCACCCCGACGCGCCGCTCGGCCCCGCCGTCACGCTGCAGTGCGATCACCACGCTGCCTGCGCCCTCATCGACTTCAAGGGAACTGGTTGTGAAGCGCACCTTGCTCGAACTTGGTTCGCCGTAGAGTCGGGCTACGCGTGCGCGTGGCTCGCTGTCGTAGAGCGTAAATCTGCCGGCGACGACGATCTGACCGTCAGGCTGGCGCGCAAGGGCCAGGATGGAATCGCTGGCACCACCCGCGCCGGTCTGACCGGGGGTCAGCGAGCCGTCGGGCTCAAGTTGCACCACGCCGTTCGTTAGACCGGCGCCTACCGCCCGCACACCGCCCACCAGCACGCCGCCGTCCGGGTCAACAAACAGGGCCTGTCCCCAGCCTGCAATGGTATCAGGTGCTGCAAAGCCAGGGTCGAGGAGGCCATTCGCAGCGAGTCTGGCCACGGCCGGTCGACTGACGCCACTGATGGTTCTGAAGGAGCCGGCGATCACCGCTGAGCCGGCCGGCCCTGAGGCAACGGCATACACGGCGCCGTCCGGGCCGATGCCAGGGTCGAAGCTGGGATCAAGGGTTCCGCCAGGGAGGAGGCGAGCCACGCGACCCCTCGGCACGCCGTTATAGGTGGTAAAGTCCCCGGCGATGAGCAGGCTGCCGTCGGGAAGTGGGGCCAGGCTTTGTACCCCGTGATTGGCGCCGGCATCACTCGCATAGCTCAGATCCAGGGCGCCACTAGCATCTAGCCGGGCCAGGCGGCCGCGGGCCACCCCACCCACGCTGGTGAAGGTTCCGCCGATGAGCAGATCACCGTTGGATAGCGGGGCCAGTGCAAGCACTGCGGCGCTGGGGCCAAGGCCGGGGTCGAAGCTGGGATCGAGCGCACCGCTGGAATCCAGCCTGGCGACGCGAGCGCGTGGCACCCCGTCATAACTGCTGAAATTCCCGGCGATGAGCAGCGTTCCGTCCGCCAGGGCGGCTATGTCGTAGATTGGGCCGTCGGCTCCAGCACCTACGGCGTAGTTCGGATCCAGGGCGCCAGTGGCATCTAGCCGGGCCAGGCGGCCGCGGGCCACCCCACCGACGCTCGTGAAACTCCCGGCGATGATCACATGCCCATCTGGCTGGAGGGCGATGTCGCTCACCGGCCCGTCAGGCCCGACACCAGGGTCAAAACTGGGATCGAGCGCTCCGCCATAAACGCCGGCAGCCGTAAGCATGGGCAGGAAGGCGGCAAGGGTAAGCACTACGACGAGGGCGATCAGGGGAAGACGGGCTTGTGGGAGCATAAATGTAATGGTGGGTAGGTTTGACGCCGCGACTGAAGTATAGCACGGCGCCTCTAGCATTACGAGCCTACGCTTGCTTCCTCAGGCCACCGCCCGCATGCGGACGTCGTTGAGGATGTCGATCAGTTCGATCACCTGGGCGTCTTTGAAGATGCCCTCCACGCCCAGCGGGTCGGCGTCGGTGAAGGGGCTTTCGTAGAGGCGCGCAGGATCCATCACGCCCTGCTCGGTCAGCGAGTCGATGATCAGGTTGAGAAACTCGATCTGGTCGGCTCGGGGATTGTGGGCGGCGATGAAGCCGGCAAAAGGCCTGCTTGGCCGCCGGCGGCGTTGTCGTCTCCCAAAAGAGCAGGCTGCCCGTAGGGTAGCCCTTGTAGAGCGATTGGAGCAGCTTCTGTGCCTGCTTGACCTCCCAGACGTATTCGCGCTGAAACTCGGGCAGCACGATTTCATGCAGCCGGATGCGCTCCATCAGATCGCGAACTTTCACCGCGCTCCCTCCTTTGCAGCTCGTCGCCCGTACTCCACACGTGCGCGGCCACAAGCGGCTGCACCCGCGCATACGACGGCCTACTCCTCCTCAAACCCGGCCTGGGTGAACTTGAGCGTCCGGCTGTTCTCCGTCACGGTGCGCACGACGTGATCGGGGGCACCATTCGGGATGTCGGCTTCGATCTCAAGCGTGATGCGGACATTCGCACCGAGGAGCCCGGTCAGGTGGGCGATCACTTCCTCGGCGATCTTGCCGGCGTCGCGGCCGGCGCGCTCGGCGCTTAGTGTGACGCTACCATGGAATCGGCGCAGCTTGCGCGCCGCGCGACGCTGGTGTCGGTGACGCTGCCAACATTGGTGCC
>JAAUTF010000098.1 GCA_012031775.1 Candidatus Altimarinota bacterium
TGTAGTTGTCCTGGTGAATCTCCAGCAGCTTCAGCTCCGCCGGCCGGGCCAGGTTGCGGGTGCTGACTGTATCCGGAATCAAGCGGCGACCGGTCATGTTGATCAGCAGCTTGAGGACGCGCTGGAAGTCGCTGTCGCTTTCGCCGGGCTCTGGATTGCGCACATCGTCATAAGTGACCAGCTGGTACTGGGGCCGCTCTTCGCGCGGCAACTTGGCCTCGATCAAAGCGAGGATTGCGAAACGCCGGGCGCGGCGGATGCGCTTCAAGCCTTCCCGGTAGAATTGAATCTGATTGGTGTGCAAGCGGGGATTGATATTCGATCCGCGGATGTGAAATAGACGAGTGGACTCCAGATCGCGAAACCCCAAACGCAGCAGCGCGCGGGCGCTCTGGTCTCGGGAACGTACGATCAGCGGCGCGCTCTCTTCCAGCAACGCCCAGGTTGTCTCCAGATATCGCTCCAGCAGTTTGCGATAGGCCTGCTGCAGCTGGTTCTGCGACTCTTTCAGTTCTCGATGGGTACGACCGTACTGCCCCTGCAGATACCAGAGGTTTGCATAGAAGTCGTGGGTCAGCGCCTTGCGGTATTGCTCGGTGAGCTCGGCGCGCAGCGCATTCGAGCGCCGCACCTGGGCCTCGGGGCGCTAACACGCGCAGGCAGGCTGTAGAGCGTATTGAAGCGCCCGGTCTCGCCACTCGGCCCGATAGCGCAAAGATACGGGCCATCGCTTTGCAGATCAGCCGCGTCGGCATTGGGGATGATCCGCCCGCTTAAAAAGCAAGACCGGCCCGTCGGCGGCAGGTTCAGCCTGCAAGCGCGCCAACTGCTGCTGCTGCACAGTCTCTAGATCCGTCAGCATATACTGCCAGAAATCGTGCGACACCCATTTCGGGCTAGAATAAGACATAATCTCCGAGGTGCCGACCGGATCGATCGCGCGTTGCTTGAGCGGATCGAAGCCCATCTGTGCGACCTCGTTCTCCAGCGGGAAATCAAAAAAGAGATTGCAGGGATCGTAGAGCGTGAGGGAGAACGACGTCTCGTTCGAGGGAAAGTCGCCGCAGGCCACGTGCGAGCGACCGTAGTTATGGCCAAGCTCGTGGGCCAGCGTGCCCGCACCAACCGTCTTGCCCTCCTCGCCATCTTGCGCGGCACAAAGCCGATCTTCGCCAGCACGACATGTCCGGGCGTACGCCCAGCCCGCCGCGCGACACGCTTTGATCATCGTCGTTCTTGAATGTCCAGTTCGTCTTCGGGTGAATGATGCCGACGAAGTGCCAGTCGTTCTCGCAGCTTTCCGGGATGTCGGCAAAGAACTGCAAGAGGTTGAGATCGTCGATAGCATCACCATCACCACCCTGCTCGCTGAAATCGTAGGGATCGCCGCCGTCGGAAAGGATGTAGTTCCCCTCAAGATCGGTCGAGTTCCAGGGCAAAAAGGTGCGGAAAGAGCCAAACGGGAAGTACGAAAGTGTGCGCGCCATCACACTCGACCAGTTGGGGATGTTGTAGCTCGGCAGCGGGGCCTCGGTGCGCACCGGCACAAACATCAGGCAGGGCCGGTAGCGCTGAAACGTGGTAAATGCCCGGCTGACACTGTTGTTGGCCAGCGTCGTCTCGGGTGGGTCGCCGTTGCTATTGACACTAAAGCTCAGGTTGAGGATACCGGGCAGCGGCGCATCAAAACCGTTCTCAACCCAATCGTCGGGTAGCTCAAAAAGAAAGGTCAATGTCGCATCGCGCCGAATATCGGCCAGGCTCCGCGTGCTCTCCGGCACCACCTCGAAAGTCCGCTCGGCCTGCAGCGTGCCGAGCGACACACCGTTTAAGGTGCCACGCAGCTGCCCGGTGACAGAATAACTATTCTTGGCGGTGCTGTCGCTTTTAATGCGGGCATAGGCGCGCACATAAGTCGGGTGGTTTTCGATCAGCGGGAAGGCCGGATCGAAGCTCTGAATAGCCTGATTTGCCTCCAGGTCGACCGCCTCGATATCGATCTGAATAGCCGGTGCATCGGTAGGCAAGGAAAGAATGGCGGAGCCAGAGCTAAGATTCTTGTTGTTTAAAAAATAGAGCTTCTGGTCGTCGCTGCGCAGATTGGTGCCGCCACCTTCGGCGAGGATGAGATCCCAATCGCCGGTGGCGTCTGCCGTCAGCGGCGCGCGCCGGATCGAGGTGTCGACCGCTGCCGGGAAGGGGTTAAAAACGTACGAGGTCTCGCTCAGATAGACGTTGCGGTTCGCTGGCGCACCATCGCTATCGGTGGTCACACTGGTGATGCGGTTATCGCCGGTGGCGGTGAAGATCGTCGACTGGCTGCCGCTCGCCGCATTGATCTTCAACAGCGAGCCACTGCGCGCGGCAAAGACCGTAACGACGCGCCCAATCGAACCGCTAAGGCTGAAGTTGTAACTATGGACAGCGAAGGTCTCGATATCGCTGGCCAGGGTGCGCAGCGGCGTGCTGCTGTTCACGTCCCAGCGCAGCAGGTCGCCATTATTCACCAGAACGATACCACCAGTTTCGGCATTAACACCGGGGCCAAAGCGCGCCGGCACGATCTTCGTCACGCGCGCGCCGATCGCCACTAGACCAACCGGCGCGGCGCTGTCGTCGGCGGGCAGGCGAAAAATAGAACTGACGCCACCGCCATAGGTTGCGTAGTAGAGCCGCCCGGCACTGTCGAGCGCCAGCGGCGACAGCAACTCGTTGTTTGAGGGAATAGTCACACGCGTCATCACCTGGGCGAGGTCAGCGGCGGCGGCACCGATCGCCTTCCTGCGGATCTCACCGTCGGCGTAGAAATAGACAAACTGGCCATCGCGCACCACATTGCTACTCGACGCATCGAGCAGGCGGCAGGTTTGTGGCTCGAGCGTTCGCGCGACGGCACTTAATGAGGGGACAAGCTTAATCTTCGCGCTGTTAGGAAACTCGCCGTTACAATTGGTCAGCCCCAGCGTTGACCACCAGTGAATACTTTTCGTCGGCACGCCCGGGCCACCGATAACGGTGCGCAGCTCAAAGCCAGAGATGGGGCTGTCCGAGAGCACATTCGACGGCGTGTTCTGCAGCTCCTGCGCAGCAGTGGCAGGAAAGCGGGCGGGCAATGCGATAAGAGAAAGGAGCAAAAGCAGGGCGAACCCGACGCGGGGAAAACGATGTGGCATAACACACCTCCGGCAGCTGGGGGTAAGGAGCTTCACTATAACAACGGCTGTGCGGCGGCACAAGGCACCGATCGATACAGCTTGCGATACAAAAAAGCCAGGCGCGCCACCGTGCGCCCAGCACCGATCTGTGGTACCCTTTGCCCCATGCGCCCCGGCGCACCGCAGAAGCCATCACTTGAAGCAAGGAACACCCATGATCACCACACCGGACATCGCACGCCCACCGAAGGAGTTGGTCGAGGGTCTGGCCGCGATCGGCAGCGCAACAGCCGCCGGCGAGCTGAGTCGGCTCGGCATTCGTGACCCTTTTATGAAGGGGCCTGTCTGCTGGACGCCCGGCAAAGCGATCGCCGGCCCCGCGCTGACCTTGCAATTTATGCCGAAACGCGAAGATCTTTACGGGGTCGATGAATACGCCGACCCCGAGAAACAGCTCCATCGCCACGTTTTGTATCACACGCAGCCCGGGGATTTTGTTGTTGTCGATGCACGCGGCGATATGGCTAGCGGTATCTTCGGCGAGATGATGCTGACCTTCTTTCACGGGCGCGGCGGCGCAGGCGTGGTGATCGACGGCTGCATTCGCGACTACCCAAAGGCGAGGATCTTAACCTTGGGCTCTGGTTGCGCGGCGTAACGCCAAATTTCCATACGCAGACCAATATCTTCCCCTTCGCTGTCAACGCGCCGATCGCGTGTGGCGGCGTGCTAGTTATGCCTGGTGACATCATTCGTCGCCGACGATGATGGTGTGGTAGTGGTGCCGTAGCGCTTGCACCACAGTTGCTGGCCAAGGCCAGCGAGCACGCCGAGTGGGAAGATTTCGCGCGCCTACGCCTCAGCGAGGGCGGCGACCTGCGCAAGTATTACCCGCTGCGCGCCGATGCGCAGAGCGAGTACGAGGAGTGGAAGCAGCAGCAGCAGGGGTAAACGGGCGTGTTGGCGCGCGTGGGGAACGTGTAGGGATCGAGCATGCTCGACCCCTACACGCCCCCAGGCAACACAAATCCTACTCGAACCAGGTTGTGCCGGGGAATTGATACTGCCGCGCAACTGCTTCATCGAGTTCAACACCGATCCCGGGCCGGTCGCTCAGTGCGATAGCACCGTCTTTGATGATGTCCTCTTTGTCGGTGGTAATCGTGCTCCAGTAGTCGCGGTGCAGCCAGTGGAACTCCAGCACCAGGAAGTTCGGCACACTGGCGCAAACGTGGGCCGAGGCCATAGTACCGATCGGCGAGGCAACATTGTGCGGCGCAAAGGGCATGTAGTAGATCTCGGCCAGGTTGGCGATCTTGCGGCACTCCGAAAGCCCACCACACTTGGGGATGTCCGGCATCACAATATCGACAGCCTGCTGTTCGATCAGGTCGCGGAAGCCGTGGCGCAGGTAAAGGTTCTCGCCCGCGCAGATCGGCGTTGTCGTGGAGCGCTTGACTTCACGCATCGCGGCCACGTTCTCCGGCGGCACTGGCTCCTCTAACCACAGCAAGTGGAATGGTTCTAGATCGCGCACCAGCCGAATAGCACTGGTTACGTCAAGCCGAGTATGTACATCAACAGCTACAGCTGCGTCCTCACCGGCGGCCGTCGTTACCATCTCCACCAACTGCACCATACGCTCGTGCTCCCAGGCATCGGCGGTATAGTTGAAGCGGTCTTTCGGCACACCTTTTGCGCGGCGGTAGTCACGGGTATAGGCACCAAGATCGGCATCGATCTTCAGCGCGGTGAAGCCGCGTTCGAGCACACCTTCGACAACCCGTTTGATCGCGCTGAAATCCATGCTCGGCTCAACCTGGCAATCGGCGTAGACGCGCACACTATCGCGGAATTTGCCGCCAAGCAACTCGACGATCGGCACACCAAGCGCCTTGCCTTTCAGATCCCAGAGCGCGATTCAATACCGGTGAGCGCCGTGATCAGCGCGCCCGCTGTGCCGCCGTCGAAGACAAAGCGCCGCCGTAGCTCTTCAAAGATCGCATCGATCGCAAACGGGTCGCGCCCTACCAAGCGCTCGCGCAGGTTGTGAATAATTGCGATCGCCTGCGTTCCGCCGTGAACGCACTCGCCCAACCCCGTAATACCTTCGTCGGTCTCAACCTTCACCCACAGATGCATGCCGTGGCCCAGCGTCGCTGCCGTTTTGATCGCCGTGATCTTCATGTCGTCCATCCTATCTCTGCGTCGTAGTATGGCACCTTTGCTGGCACACCACGACAAAAACAACTGCCTTCCGCCCTGCTAGAGGCCGGTCATTAGTCAATAAAAACCTGAATCGGCTCGTAGAGCCGCTGATGAACACTCAAAATATGGTCGCGTGTGTATTCGAGGTGGCGCACCATCGCGGCGCTGGCTCCAGCACTATCGTTGGCTAGCACGGCATCACAGAGTGCGAGATGCTGCAACGAAGCCTGGCGGAAATGCTCTTCTGTCATCGGCGGTATCTGCTCCTGGCGCTGCGGCCAGAGAATCGTGTTGATGATCTCGACAAAAATTTTAAACACGAGGTTCTGGCTCATCTCGCCTAGCAGTACATGCAGTGGCTGGTCGGTCTGCTGCCACAGGTTATGCATAAGTTCGCTATTAGCTGTGTCGAGCTCCTGCAACAAACTGAGGATAAGCTGGCGCAAGTAGCTCAGCCGCCGCAGTTGCGTGGGGCTGGCGTGCTGCGCTGCCAATGCGGCAATATGCGGTTCGAGCACCATCCGCATATCGAGCATATCTTCTCTGACGACATCGGCCTGATGGAATGCCAACAGCAAGGCCTCGCCCGCCGCCCCGATCAAGTTTTGGCCAACCGTGGCCCCCTGACGCGGATGGACAGCGACAATGCCGCGGGCGGCCAGCAGTTTTATCGCCTCGCGGGCCACCGGCCGACTCACGGCATAGGTCTCGCCGATCTCGCGTTCGGAAGGCAACACTGCACCCGGTGGAAATTCTTTGCTGATAATGCGCCGCAACAATTGCTGCGAGACACGCTCGGGCAGGCCTTCGTCGTTCTTTGCCATAGTGTAGATCGCAGATTGCAGATCGCAGATTAGCGTGATCGGTACAGATGCCGCATTCGAAGCACCGCGTATAGGTAAACAACAACCGTAGACCAGTATACCACTTGACGGATAAGCGAGATTCTGTTATCGTGCCTCTTGTCATACCAGATGTTTATTAAATATAATACCAGTTGTTTAGTGTCGTGTCTAGCGCAGGCTGACACTGAGCGACGCGTTGCTTGTTCTAACAAAACCCATGGCGTCGTGACAATAGAGGTGTGGCTCGATGCAGCAGCCACAGATGGCACAAAGGAGTAGCCTCATGCGTAAGCCCAGTTTTCGCCGTTTGACCACCCGGTTAGTATTAGCGCTCATCAGCGCGCTGCTGTTCAGCGCCTGTGGTAGCGCGCCCGCTGCCCCACCCGCAGGTGATGGTGCAGCCCCTGCAAGTGATGCAAATGCGCCGATCACCGTCTGGGTCGACTCAACTCGCGAGGCGGCGGTCAAGCTGTATCAGGAAAAACACCCCGAAAACGCCGACAAAATCACGATCGAGATCGCCGACCGCGCGCAGTTCCCAGCGAAAGTATTGCTCTTCAACAACACCGGTAGCGGCTGGCCCGACGTAGTCTTCGCCGAGCCGGAGATCGTCGGCCAGGTCGCCGATACCTCGCGCAATTTCCCAGCCGATCTGACGCCGTATGTCTCGCAAGATATTCTGAGCCAGTTCGCCGAAGGTGCTAACGCGCCTTGTACCTTCGACGGCAAGCTCTTCTGCTTGCGCAACGACCTCGCCCATAATGTGCTGTGGTACAACAAGCCGCTGATGGACGAGTTCGGCTACAGTGTGCCGACGACGTGGGAGGAATATGCAGCGCTCGGCGAGCGCGTGGCCGCTGAGCACCCCGGCTATGTCATCGGCGCTTTCGGCGACGATCAAGCGCTGAATGTCTATTTCTGGGCTAGCCAGTGCCCGGTTAACCAGCTCGTCGACGCCAATACGGTGCGCATCAACCTGAGCGACGCCAAGTGTACACGTGTGGCAGCGATGATGGATAGTTTGATCGCCAACGGCGCGGTCAGCACCCTCGGTCCCTTCGACCCGGCCTTCGCTGCGTTGGCTGCCGACAATAAGATCTTGATGTTGCCCGCAGCATCGTGGTATGGCGAGTATGTGTTTGGCGGCAAGGCCGATAGTACGTATTACAAAGAGGCAAACGGCCAGCTCAGCGTGGCACCGCCGCTCAAGTGGGAAGGCGACGAACGTGCTTTCACCGGTGCCCAGGGCGGCGCGGCATGGGCGATGTCGCGCCACACGAAGAACCCGCAGCTCGCCGCCGATCTGATCGTCTGGTTGACAACGTCTACCGATTATCAGGGCACTGCGCCGACCTTCCCGGCTTTTCTGCCCGCAGCCGATGCCTGGAGCAAGACGGTTTCCGGTAACTCGCTCTACGCCAGCGACCCCTTTCCGGTGCTGAAAGAGTCGAGCGAACTGATCGACCCGCAGTGGGCCAATGTGCGCTTCGACAAGAGCAGCGCCTTTAACACGGTGGTTATCGCCGCCGTCACCAACGGGCAGACGGTTGCCTCAGCGCTGCCCGAGTTCCAGAGCCAGCTCTCGGCGCTGGCGCAGGCAGCAGGTTACCAAGTCGTGAATGAATAAACGCTGTATGCGCGTTGCACGATAGCGCGTGGCTATCGTGCAACGCGCATACAGCTAACCCATTGAGGGAAAAACTGTGACCGCAAAAAACATATCAGCAGGCCATCTTTTTGTGCTGCCCTATACGATCTTATTGTTCGCCTTTGGCATCGGCCCCGGCATCTATGCCCTGATCATCAGCTTTGCGCGCTTCGAGGGTGGGCGCCCGCAGTTCTTCCAGGCCGGGCTGTCGAACTATATCTTCGCCTATAGCGATTTTCGTTTTTTACCCGCAATGCAAAACGTCGGCACATTTCTACTGATCTCGCTGCCGGTCGGCGTGGTCGGCGTGGTGGGCCTTGCGCTGCTGCTGCATATGCGCGACGGCAATTTCGCCACGATCATGCGCACGATCTACTTCATTCCCGGCGCGGTGGCGGGGCCAACAGCGGTGCTGCTGGCGATTTTTATCTTCGACCCGAACATCAGCCCGTTTCGTAGTTTGCTGCAGCTGATGGGCTATTCGGTGGTGGGCGATGTGATCAGGCCCGAGAACCTGCCGCTGATCTTTACCTTATTGGGCTTCTTTGCCGGCGCGGGCGGCTGGATCGCGATTTTCTACGGCGCGCTCAACAGCATTTCACACGAGATCATCGAGGCGGCGACGATGGACGGCTGCAACGCCTGGCAAAATGCCTGGTTCATTAAGCAACCGCTGATCCGGCCCTACATCGCGTATATGCTGATTCTGACCTTCGCTGGCAACGTGCAGCTGTTTGCTGAGCCGCAGCTGATCGCTGCCGCCGGGACAGCGCCGATCTCACGGACGTGGTCGCCGAATCAGCTGAGCTACGAGTTCGCCTTCGGCCTGGGCAACTTCGGCGCAGCGGCAGCTATCTCGCTGTTGATGTTGCTGATCGGCCTGGTCGGCGCACTGCTCATTTTACGTGCCACCACGATCTTTCGCGTCGATGCAGCACATAGCTAAGGTTTAAACCATGGTCGATGAAGCTAGTCAAAGCCACACCGCGCCACCAACTCGGCGCCACGGGCGTCTCTATCGTATCAATAACGACGATTGGTTCAGCAGCACGTTGCGCATCAGTATTTTGTTGCTCTTCGCTGTCTTTTTCGGCTTGCCGCTGCTCTGGTTGCTGCTTGTGCCGACAAAGAACGACGCACAGCTCAGCGAGCTGGCACCGCTGGCTTTTGGCTCTTTTGCACGCGTCGGCGAAGCCTGGCAAAACTTGCTGGGCTTTGGCGAAAACAGCGTGGCGCGCTGGGCCTGGAATTCGATCGTCTACACGGTCGGTTCGCTTATACTCGGGCTCGCCGTGACGCTACCGGCCGGTTACGGTCTGGCAGTAGCACATTTTGCTGGCCGTCGGCTGTTGATCTGGCTGACCCTGATCACCATGATCATCCCCGGCTCGGCGCTGGTGTTGCCGCTCTTTCTCGAACTGAGCTACCTGCGGCTAGCAAATACGCCCTGGGCGGTCATCCTGCCGGCGGCCTTCTTTCCCTTTGGCGTCTACCTGGCGTACATTTATTATGCAACCAGCCTGCCGAAGGATTTGATCGCGGCGGCGCGCGTCGATGGCTGCAACGAATGGGGCGTGTTCTACTACATCGGTCTGCCGCTCTCGCGCACGCTGCTCGGCTTGCTGACCTTTTTGAGCTTTACCGCGAACTGGAACAATTACTTCTTGCCCTATGTGATGCTCAACACAAGCACGCTGTTCAACCTGCCGGTAGGCTTACAGGTGCTGATGACCGGTACGGCAGCGCTGCGACCGACCTTCGCGACCGACTTGCCGATCTATCGCGCCGAGGTAGCGCTGGCGGGTTTGATGCTGGTCGTGCCGATCGCACTTGTCTTTCTGTTCTCACAGCGTTTTGTGATCAGCGGCGCGCTCACCGGCGCGACCAAAGAGTAGCCCTGGGGCGATGGATTTCCGCAACAGCAGGAGGCAGGAGTCAGGAGTCAGAAGGCAGAAGTGTGAGCACTACGCGCAATCGGCAATCGGCAATCGCACGAGAAAGGCCATACGAGGAGATGAGATCCACCATCATCCAGGCAACAGCGCTGACGGCACCGCCGCCATGGGCGCTAGCGCAGCGCAACCTGATAACGACTATGAATGCGGCTGTGCCGATCTTCCAACAGCGCTACACTCGCGCCGACGGAAGCTTCGTCTGGCGGCAAACATGGCCCGGCATGGATGGTTCTGACGACGGCTATGAGGCCTTTCAGAACTGGTCGCTGCTCTATACACTCGGCGGTAGCGCCGATCTGCATGAGCGGGCGCTCGTGCTCTGGGAAGCGGTGACGCGCCAGTTTACCGCCTATGGCCAGGTTTGGCGCGAGTTCGACGCTTTTTACGATTGGATGCACCACGGCGAGAGCTCGACCGGCTTTTACACCATCGGCCTCGCCGACCCTAGCAATCTGTTAGCCCGCGCGCGCAGCCAGCGCTTCGCTCATATGTACATAGGCCTCGACGCCGCTGCGCCCAACTGGGACAGCGAGCGGCGTATGATGCGCTCGCCGATCAACGGCAGCAAGGGGCCACGGCTGGTCAACGAATGGGATGACTGGTCGACGCATCGCGCGATTCTGGCCAACTACCCGGCACCCTTCGACGACATCCCCGGTGTCGATGGGCCGATCGCCGATTGGAACGACGATCGTGTCTATGCTGCGATCCTCAAGCTGCTCAACGAGCGCCAGATGCGCGGCGATGTGCCGCTCAACCTGACGGCGACAAGCCTGGTGACCCATTATTATCTGTGGACAGGTGAGGATCGGTATCGGCAGTGGGTGCTCGACTATCTTGAAGCCTGGGCCGAGCGTATTGCCGCCAACGACGGCCTTTGCCCAGATAATATCGGGCCAAGCGGCGCGATCGGCGAGTTGATGGGCGGCAAGTGGTGGGGCGGCTACTACGGCTGGCGCTGGCCACACGGCTTTATGACGGTGGTGCAACCACTGATGATCGCAGCGATGAACGCGGTGCTGCTCACCGGCGACATGGGCTACCTCGACATCCCGCGCGGCCAGATCGATCGTATAATGACTTGGGCCGCGTCGAGGATGGCGTGTTGTTGGTGCCGCATCGGCACGGCGATAGCGGCTGGCAGAGCTATCGCCCGCTCGCGCCGGAGTACCCGATCCAGCTCTGGGCGATGTCGCAATCGGCCGTCGATACCGCTCGGCTAGAACTTTTCCCCGAGCGCAACAGCCAGTGGCACAGCGTGAAACCAGGTCGCGGCAAGGGCGACGACATGCATATTGCGCCCTGGCAGCGCTTTATTGTCGGTGAGAATGCCGACTACCCACAGCAGATCCTTGCCGCGCAATGGGCTGAGGTCACCCGGCGGATGGATCGACTGCGCAGCGACGACGGCGATCCGGAGCACTGGGATGTGCATCACTGGCAAGACATCAACCCGGTACATACCGAGGCTCTCGTGCAACTAACGTGTGGCGGGCCGCAGATTATCTATCACGGCGGCTTGCTGCATGTGCGGCTGCGCTACCACGATGCGCAGGCGCGTCGACCTGGCTTGCCGCCCGATGTCGCCGCACTTGTTCACGATCTCGGCCCTGAGCATGTCACGGTGACGCTACACAACATCAGCCCGCTTAACGAACGCCGTTTGCTGATTCAGGGTGGCGCATTCGGCGAACACCTCCTCGACGCGGCGCAAGACAGCAGCTCGGGCGACGTCTGGCAAACACACGATGGCTACCTGCGCGTGATGCTCCCACCAGGTCGCGCCGTCACGCTGCGCATCACCATGCGCCGTTACGCACTGCGCCCCTCGTATGCAGCACCTGCGTGGTTTTAGCTGCCGGGCACAGCGCCGCTACCATCTCATGCTACAATACTTTAATCCTTCCTTTGCTCAAAAAGAGGTGGCAGATGGCCGATAATAGCCGCAGCAGGCTGATCACCGAAGGCGTGCAACGCGCGCCGAACCGCGCAATGTTACGGGCGGTGGGGTTCACCGACGAAGATTTTCACAAGCCGATCGTCGGCGTCGCGAATGGCTTTAGCACGATCACACCGTGCAATGCCGGGCTCGATGTGCTCGCCAGGCGCGCCGAAGCCGCGCTGCGCGAGTCGGGCGCGATGCCGCAGCTCTTCGGCACGATCACGATCGCCGATGGTATCTCGATGGGCACCGAGGGCATGAAGTACTCGCTCGTCTCGCGCGAGGTGATAGCCGATGCGATCGAGACAGTCTGCAACGGCCAGCGTATGGATGGCGTTGTGTGTGTGGGCGGCTGCGATAAAAACATGCCCGGCGCGATGATCGCTATGGCCCGGCTCGATATTCCAGCGATCTTCGTCTATGGCGGCACGATCAAGCCCGGCCACTACAACGGTCGTGACCTGACGATCGTGAGCGCGTTTGAGGCGGTGGGCCAGCACAGTGCCGGCAAGATCGACGACAACGAGCTCGCGGAGGTGGAACGGCGGGCCTGCCCCGGCGCCGGCTCCTGCGGCGGCATGTACACCGCCAACACGATGTCATCGATCATCGAGACGATGGGGCTCAGCCTGCCCTACTCGTCGACGATGGCCGCCGAAGACCCGGAGAAGGCCGACAGTGCCGCCGAGTCGGGGCGCGTGCTAGTGGAAGCGATCCGCGCCGGGCGCACCGTGCGCAGCATTCTTTCGCGCAAGTCCTTCGAGAACGCGATCACAGTGACGATGGCGCTCGGCGGCAGCACCAAACGGCGGTGTTGCATCTGCTGGCGATCGCACACGCTGCGGGTGTGCCGCTGACCATCGACGATTTTGAGGTGATCCGAGCGCGTTGTACCGGTCGTTGCCGATCTCAAGCCTTC
>JAAUTF010000099.1 GCA_012031775.1 Candidatus Altimarinota bacterium
CATTTTCCGACTCGGCATTCGCTTTCACCAGAATATGAATATCAACCGGATACCCCAAAAGCTCTTGAGCAACGTCGGCAATGGTTTTGACATAATATTTTTGTAGCCAATTTGCTTCCCAATGTGCTTTCAGAGCAGGAGAAGAAGAACGGAATTGTGATGTTATGGGATGGAAAAAACTTTCTGCGGGGTTTGGAGGGGAGTTTATAAGGAAAAGTTTCCTGACAAGGATGGGAAATAAAAGATGGTGTTCTTCAGGTGTTAAAGTCCGGCGGTAGTGAATCGGAGAATGGCGGAGACATTTATTACACAGCAAAAGTATGGAGCGTTTGATTTGCAATTTTGAGTTCAGACTTACAGAAGGTGCGAATAGCGGATTGAAATATTTTGTAACGGAGAGCGAAGGCAACAAAGGGTCTGCCATTGGCCTTGAATATCAGATCCTCGATGATGAAAGGCACCCGGATGCGAAACAAGGTGTGGTGGGAAACCGGACCCTTGGCTCATTATATGACTTGATTCCTGCGGTGCAGGATAAACGCGGACTCCATGCTATTGGCGAATGGAACTACGGGCGCGTGGTGGAGCGGTCGAGGTAGTGCCGACCGATCTTACCGATGAGACGGCGGTACAGCAATTGGCAGCGCACATTGGTGCGGTAGATGTTGTTGTCCATAGCGTTGGCGGTGCTATTGTCGCACCGTTCAGCGCCCTTTCGCTCGCACAATGGGAGACAAGCCTGCGCACGCTGCTCACTAGTGCCTTCTTGCTCACCAAATACACCGCGCCGCAGATGCCTTCGGGCAGCCTGATTGTCTATGTTGCTTCGGTAGCGGCGCGCCAGGCGTTCCCCGGTTGGGCCGCCTACAGTGCGGCCAAGCACGGCCTGCTCGGCTTCGCCAACGCGGTGCGCGAAGAGCTGCGACCCCAGGGTGTGCGGGTGACGACAGTGCTCCCGGCAGCGACCGACACCGATCTTTGGCACGCGGTGCCGGGCGAGTGGAACCGCACGAATATGCTGCGCGCAGACGATGTAGCGCGTGCTATTGCCAGTTTGCTCGACCAACCGCCGTATGTAACGGTGGAGGATCTGGTGATCGGCCATACTGCCGGGCGCTTGTAGGACTATAGCATGCTGCGCCCCTACAAGCGCCCCGCCGCGCACCATTCGCGCATTGCCGCGTGCCAATCGCGCTCTAATTCCTCGACCGCTACCCCGGTTATTTCCGCAAAACGCTCGATGCGATAGCTGCCGTCGCGATAGGCGGCTAGAACGCGCTGCAGCACTGCCGATCGCTCCTGGTTAAGAAAAGTGCTTAAGGCCCAGGCGTAGGCATAATCGAAGGTGCCGAAGCGGTCGTAGCCCGTGCGCATTGCCAGCAGTTCGCTGAGCGGGCGCAGCTGCCTCGCGGTGCAAATAGTATCCAGATGCGAGACGTCGGCGATCACTTCGGCCAGGCCTTCGTCGATCCAACCTTTTGGCTGATCGTGGTAACCAGGGCTACGCCAGTGGCCGGGGAAGATGCGTTGGGCGGCTAGATAGTGAGCAAATTCATGGCGCAGTGTCTGCTCCAGGGTGTTTGTGCTCTGCATAGAGCTGCGTCGGTAGGTATACAGCGTCGCGCTTAGCTCGTCGAAGATGCCGTCGTTGGTAAAGGCGAAAGGCGTAAACGCGCGCAGATACTCCTGATAGGCCGCGCGATGCGGCAAAATCATCACCGTCAGCGGGCGCACCTCACCGGGGATGGGCGTGAATGTTGCCGCAGTTACCTGTTGGAACATCAGCTCTGCGCTCTGCAAAACATCTCCGAGCTTGTCGAGATCGGTCGCCGCGTTGCTGCGAACCAGGATAGTGCTGCGACTATGTTCGGCCTGCACATCTGCGGCGAACGCGGCGACGCGCTGTTGCTGCGGCAGAGCCAGTTGCTCATATGCGGCTTGCAGTTCGCGCAGGCGCTGCCTACCAGGGGCAAAACGGTCGAGTGCGCGGGCGAGCGCTGCCTGAGCGTACAGCGCGGTTGCGTCGGGCTCTTCGTAGCGCAAGGGAAGCACTGGTTTGCCGCCATCGTCTTCGGCGATACGCAGTGGTGGTGCGGCCTGCCATGCCCGGGCCAGCACCAGTTGGAGCGCCCGGCGGGTCGTTGGGTTCAACCGCACTTCTGGCAGGCGTGCGATCGCCGCAGCTGCCTCGGCGCGCACTGCGATGGCGTCGGATGCCAGGCCAGCGACCAGGAAGGTATACTCGGCTGGAGCAAGGGCGGTTTGCTGAACGGCGATCAGCCGGCCCGGCGGCGCGTACAGCGCGCGTGCGCGTAGGGCCGGTGCAGCCAGCGAGTCGGCGCTTACGCGCATCAGATCTGGTAGCACCGACAAGCTCGGAAAATAAAAACGATCGAGCAGCCAGATCGCATCTTGCAGCAGAAAATTGTCGTGCTCGCGGCGCAGGGTTGCGGTTGCCAGCGAACGGGTTGCAGCAGCATAACGACGGTGAAGGAGCTCGTAGGCGCGCGAGCCACGCGGGCTGTCGGCCAGCCGCCCGAGGGTGCGCAGCGCGTTCCGCCGTGTTAGCGCGTGGCGGCCACTTTTTGCCATAACGAACAGTTCCGTCATCACTGCATCATCGGCTTGCGCGTTTAAGGCATGCGCCAGCGCCTCGGTGCAAGCATAATCGCTGCCCGCCAGTTGCGTAAGCAGCGCATCCGTCGTCGTCTGAGGTGTTTGACAGGCACCAAGCGATAGCGGCGGTGGGTTCAGTGGGGCAGGCGCAAGATCGAGCGCCGAGGCTGGGAGCAGCAAAAGCAGCAGGAGGAACAGACGTATCATAGAGAGCGACGATCAGGGAAGAGGCGGTTCCAGTGCAGATTTTCGATTGCAGATTTCCATCATCGCCATCTCGGCGGCTGTTGTAGGTCAACCCTGTGCAGCTTCGATCACACACACGGCGCGCTGATAATCAAGGCTGACACGGGTGAAGCGCGCCAGCAGACGATTGCCGATCGTGGCGCGCCCAGGACGGCGTAGCTCACCACCATCGCCGCAAAGGGTGGCGATTTCCACATTCTGAAGCGTGAAAGGGCCTAGTCGCAGGGTGGGCACCTCGCTGCGCAGCACTGTGCAATCGCTCGCGAAGCCATAGCCGGTTGCAGCACCAAGCGCACGTTCACCCTGATGGAGACCGGCGCGTAGCGCACGATCGAGCGTCAAGGTCAAGCCCGCGTTCGAGCCAGTGTCGATCGCGGCCAGCTCTATAGCTAGATCAGATCCAAGGCTCAACCCAGACAGAGCCGGGTAATGCTCGCAAAACACAAGCGGTAGCTCAACGGCAGCGCTCGCCGTGGCGGGTAGACCAAGCTCAGGGTGCCTGAGCGCCAGGCGACCACTGGCATAGTCGATGGTCACCAGAAGTTGAGCGAGCACGTTGTAGCCGAGTACAACATCGATCGCGAAGGGCGCAGCGCTGAGATCGACTGCGAGCATATAGAGATCGCGCACGATGAGATCGCCGATGCGTAACCAGGGTAGCACCGTCTCGGTGAACGGAACGCTATCGCTTGCGGCATCGTGGCCGAGCGCAAAGTCGCCGAGCCGCAAGCCGAGCCGACGGGCCAGCGCCAAATCGATCACCGAGGGATCGGTGCCTGTATCCAGCAGGGCCAATAGGGCTCTGCCACCAGGCCCAGCGGCGTGGCAACGCAGCACCTGCGGCGCGAAGATCAGGGGCACTTCACTCGTACCGCTCGATGGAAAACGCAGCTTTGTGCAGTCGTCCAGCATAGCGTTATCATACCATATTGGCATCGAAATCAAATGCTGTGGTATGATACTCCTACGTTTCCTGATCTTAATCCCGTGTTCTGCTATGAATGACGATCCTGCACAACGTATCGACCCATATGCCGACTGGCAAGCTATTGTTGACGCTGCGCCGCTTGGTATTTACGTGATGAGCTGTGACGGCAAGTTCATCTTTGTCAACCATGCATGGTGTGATCTCTTTGCTGTCGAGGCGGTGCAGGCGCTTGGCGACGGCTGGACACGTATGATTCACCCTGGCGATTACGCGCAAGTGATGGCCGATCTTCAGCACGCGCGGGATCACCACGCTGGTATGGAGCGCGAGTATCGCATTGTGCGGCCCGATGGCGGCGTACGCTGGATCAGCGATCGGTTTGCTGCGCGGTTCAGTGCCGATGGAACGGTGCTCGATTTTGTCGGCTTGCTGCGCGATATAACCAAGCGGCGGCGGGGCGAGGACGAAAACCAGTTTTTGGTGCAGATCGGGGCGCTGCTCAGCGATGCGCCGTCGTTTGAGGCTGCGCTGCAGCAGCTGGCGGTCGCAATTGTGCCGCGGATGGGTGCGGCGATTGCGCTGCTTGTGCGCGATGGCGACACGCTGGATCTGGCCGCCGTCGCCGGTTCCACAACCGAGGTGCGCAACGCCTCCATGGCTACATCGCAGCGGCACTGCGGCAGGCTCCCGCCGACCATGGCCTCGCCGAGGCCTTAACCGGGCGGCGAGGGGCGCGTATCTTGACGTCTGAGCCGCAGCCGGTGGCGCATGGCGAGGTCATGCTGCCTTCAACGCTCTGGCCACTGCTGCTGGTGCCGCTGACAATTAAAGACCAGCATCTCGGCGTGATGGTGCTCGGCGGCCTACATCAACCGTTTAGTGTGGCCGATCAGCTTTTTGCCGAAGTGCTGGCGCAGCGGGTGGCCGCCCTGCTGGTGAACCGTCGCCTCTACGATCTCGAGCGCCTCGCGCGGGCGCAAGCCGAACGCAATGCCGAGCGCCTCACGCGACTGCAACGGGTTTCCGATGCCCTGGCGCGTGCTGAAAACCCCGTTGATGCCGCAGCAGTGGTTGCCCAACAAGGGCGCGCACTGCTGAATGCTGCTGGAGCTATTGTGACCATGCTGCACCCGGATCGCACGCTTGAGGTGATCGCCGCCGACGGATACGATGAAGCGGTAGTTAACCCGTGGCGGCGCTTCTCGCTCGATGCAAACGTACCGCTCGCGTATGCGGCCCTGTACAATCAGCCGATCTGGTTGGGAAGCCCAGAGGAATGGCGGGCACGTTATCAGCCGATTATCGATGATAGTATGGTCGATGCGGCGTGGTGTGCGCTGCCGATCAGTTTCGGCGGCCACGTCTTCGGCTCGATCGGCATGAGCTTCGCCGGGCGACGCCAGTTTGTAGATGCCGACCGCAGTACGCTTATCTCGATGGTTGCACAGTGCGCGGCTGCTTTCCGCTGTGCTGCTCGTGCCAGGGCGTAAACAGCGCACATGAACTAAGACATGGTTCGCCAGTACGTGACATTTCTGGCAAATGCCGGTTTAGGAAAGGGATTGTGATGGTCAGTATTGCAGGCGAAGCCTGCAATACTGACCATCACAAAAAGCTTTTCTGAAGCCTTGTCTAATGTATGAAGGAGAGGCCTCGTGAGCGACAGCGCCCTTCAGCTACAGCAGGTTGGTGATGTAGAGCGCGCAGGTTGACACGGCGGGGGAAGGCGATCGCGTTGATCGCGGTGCAGAGTGACGCCCGACCATCGCAGTTGGCGATTACGGCATTTTCGACCGCTGGCGACGGTGCTATCGTGCCGCACTACTATATCGATGCGGCAGGCCAGATCTTCCAATTTGTCGCCGAAGACCGGGCCGGGCATGGCCTTGGCCTCGCTACCTGGCAGAAGCGTCGGCGCAATATAGATCAGATCGCGATCAGTGTGCTGCTGGCTGGCTCGATCGACACGCATACCGAGCGCGAGTTGCTGGCGCTGCAACGCCTGATCGACAACCTTCAATTGCGGTTTCATCTCGACGATAGCGCGCTTTTTACTCGTATTGCCGCTGCCGACGGCACGCGCGAGGAGATTGTTGCATACCTGCCGCCCGATCCGGGCCACGATCTGAGCGGCGGCCCGTTGGGCGCAGGCGCGCCCGATCCGGCCCAACGTCTCTGGGTGTTTCTCTATGGGCAGGCCTTTGCGCCACGTAGCGGCGCGCTTAAATTGAACCAAGCCTTTCCGCTTCAGGCTGCCAAATTCAACCTGGGTGCGCCGGTGGCCCCGAATGTGCCACCACCGCTTACGGTCGATGGTCGTACGTTTAACTATCAGTGCTTCGCGCGCGACGTGATCTTTAACGAGGGCCGCGATTATGCTGCGGTACAGAGCCTTAACGCCCTGCTGCCCGACGACCAGATCCCGCAAGAGGGCATTCCACGCAAACTGCTTGAAGCGAGCTATACGGCTGCGATCAAGGCCACCGAAGCTAAAGTGCCGCAGCAGGGCAATAGCAAGGCCTTTCGCGCCGACTGGCGCTTCCACTATTCGGCGATGGTGGGCCAAGTCGGGCCGGCATTAAGTAGCAACTACGTCACCGACGACGGCAAATACGCTGTGCAGGTCTTCGCCGGCGATACCTTCTATACGCCAATGGACGACCAGGCGAATTGTTTCTATCTTTCGCAGACGCCGCCCGACGCGCCGATGTACCAGCAGATGTGGCTTGAGACCTACAAGATCGCCGCTGTGCCCTATGATGCAAATTCGCCTTTTCAGCAGCGTGCGGCCCACGATCGCATTGGTACTCCGCTGGGGGGCGTGTACACAGCCGACTTTGAGGGCACGCGTTATACCATTCAGGTTTTTGCTTTTGATACGCTCTATGCTGGCCCCGATGGCGTGATCAAGCGGATGAATGAGCTACCGAAGACGAATGATGTCCAGGCGTGGAACCCACAAGCGCCGAAGCCTGTACCACCAGCACCGAGAGTTGAACTTGTCGCCGTGGGCGATGGTGGTGCGCCACGCAAGGATATTAACTGGCCGCCACGTCCGAACTTCACCATTCTGACCGACCGCAATAATCAGCGCGCCAACGCGCTCGGCAGCTACGATTGGGTAGCGACTGGCCCGAACGGCGCGGTGAAGATTTTGGGCAACTGGGTCGAGCAGAATATCATCACTATTGAGGTGCCGCAGCTGGCGCGATTGCGCAACGGCAATACTACAGTGCGTTTTCACAAACGCGCCGCCGACCAGCTTAAGCGGCTCTGGGCGGCCTGGGAATCGGCTGGTCTGCTCGACCGCATTATCACCTACGACGGCGATTTTGTGCCACGGGTGATGCGCTCGAACAACCGGGTGCTCAGCAACCATGCCTACGGCACGGCCTTCGACATCAATGCGAAGTGGAATTGGATCTATAAAATCGCCGCACTCCACGGCGACCACGGCAGTGTGCGCGAACTGGTGCCGCTCGCCAATGCCCACGGTTTTTACTGGGGCGGGCACTGGAATTACGACGGCAAGGGTGCCAGCGACGGCATGCATTTTGAGTGGGCGGTTCCGGCGTGAGGGTGAGCCGTGAGGCGTCATCTATGGTCGGCTCACGCCTCACGCTTGGGTTTGGCGATAAAGGAATACAGCAGTAGCGTGCTGACTGGCTGGCTAAACGTTGGCGTGAACTTGGCGAAGTGGGTTTGTTGCGCATTAGAGCGCGCTATGCTACCATGAATCGGCTGTACCTTGTACTCTCACAGCAATGCTGGAGCGTGGTATGTTGATCCAGGGAAGTAGCGCTATTGTCAGCGGTGGTGCCTCGGGCCTGGGAGCCGCCACCGTTCGGCGGCTGGCGAGTGCCGGGGCGTATGTTGTGATCGCCGATATGAACGATATGGCCGGTACGGCGCTTGCGGACGAGCTGGGTGAGCGAGCGGTCTATGTGAATACCGACGTCACCGATGCGGCGGATGTGGCGCACACCGTGACACTTGCCGCTGAGGGCGAGCACCCGCTGCGCATTGTGGTGAACTGTGCTGGCATCGTGGTGGCGGAACGTATTCTGGGCCGCCGTGGGCTGCACGATATCGCGCGTTTTAACCGTGTCTTGCAGGTGAACCTTGTCGGCTCGTTTACTATGCTGATGCTCGCGGCAGAGGCGATGCGTCACAACCTGCCCAACGCGGATGGCGAGCGCGGTGTGATCATCAATACAGCATCGGTAGCGGCCTTCGACGGTCAAGTCGGCCAGGCGGCGTATAGTGCCTCGAAGGCGGGTATCGTGGGCCTGACGCTGCCGGCGGCGCGGGAGCTTGCCGAAAACGGCATTCGGGTGATGAGCATCGCGCCAGGCATTTTCGACACAGCCATGCTGGCAAGCTTGCCGAGGCGGCGCGCACCTCGCTCGGTGAGCAGGTGCCCTTCCCATCACGGCTTGGTCGCCCCGATGAATATGCTGCTCTCGTGCAACATATCGTCGAGAACGCCATGCTCAATGGCGAGACTATCCGCCTCGACGGTGCCATCCGTATGGCACCACGCTGATCGGCAGCACGATAAAAAGCGGGTGAGGTATTGTGGAAAGCAAAGCTCTCCGCAATACCTCGCCCAGAACAATCTATGGCGACATACACGATCGACGGGGTGCGGCTCTACGCCCGTGAGGAGGGGCCGCGCACCGCACAGGTGGCGCTGCTGATCCACGGCTGGTCGAGCTCGTGGTATGCGCTTTCGCCGCTGCTGCCGCTGCTCTCATCGCGCTTTCGCTGTGTGGCGGTCGATCTGCCTGGTTACGGTAATTCGTCTGAACTCGATGGGCGTATCACCATTCCGCGCTACGCCGATGTGCTGGCCAATTTGCTGCGCGAACTCACCGACCAGCCCGCTGTGCTGGTCGGCCACTCGATGGGCGGCATGACGTGTGTGACCATGGCCTTGCGCCATCCGCAGCTGGTGGAACGGATGGTGTTGCTCTGCCCGACGATCAGCGGCAAACTTTCAACCTATATCAATCTCTTTGTGTCGCCGATAACGATGCTTGAGCGCTTTCCGCTCGCCGATCGGATCACCGGTGCGCTCGAACCCTATACCGTGCAGATCACCGACCGGCTGATGCGCCCTGCATCCTTCTCTGAACGTACCGCTATTACGCAGCAGGAATATGAGCGCCTGCGCGCCGACGCACGTCGCCCAGGGCAGGGCCGTGTGCGCGCCGAGTGTTACCGCGCCATGCTGCACAACGATCTGCGCGGTCGGCTGGCTAAAGTCGAGCGCCCGGCCCTGGTGATTTGGGGTGCGGAGGATAATACCGTGCCGTTGCGCGATGCCGGTGTGGTAGCCGATGAGTGGCGCAACGCCGATCTGCGCATTGTGCCCAAGGCCGGCCACTGGCCGCAGTTCGAGACACCGGATGTCACCCGGCGCTACCTCGCCGCCTACCTCGGCCTGCCACTGGTGACCACACGGCTCGAAGACTCGACCACACCCGCTGCCCAGGTGACGCAGGCAGCCGCGTTTCTGGCTCATTCCGATATCGGCGCGGGGCTCACGCTGCAACAGCGGCTGCGGCTTGCCGCCCAGCTGCGCATGCGCAGCTTCGCGGCCGGTGCTATTCTTTCGCACGGCGACGACGACAGCTCGGAGATGATCGTGGTGCAGCGCGGCAGTGTTGAGATCTGGAGCAAGCCGATCGACGCTGATCCCAGCACGCAGATGTTACTGGCTAATGTGCTGCCCGGCCAGATCACCGGCGAGATCGCGCTGATCGATGGTGGGCTGCGCAGCGCTGAGTTACGCGCCGGTGAGGAGGGCGCGACGGTGCTGCTGCTGCGCCGCGACCGTCTAGTCGCGCTGAGCGTCGACGATCCCGCGCTCGGCAATGCAGTCATCTGGAACATCGCCGCCGCACTTGCGCTGCGCCTGCGCCTTATTAATTGGCAACAACAAATGCTGGCTGAGCAGCAGCGAGCAGCGAGCAGAAATCAGCAGTCAGCAGTCAGCAGTCAGCAATGATGCTACCTGGCTTTGTGTGCTTCGTGGCAGTAATACGCGCAGCACTTGTATAGATCTGGAGACGATTATGGCTATAACTCGATCAAATTCCTTGCAGCGGCCAGCGCGCCGCACGCTGTTCCTTATTGTTGGTGATGCGCTGGCCTTTATCGTGTTCGCCGCTATTGGGCGGCGCAGCCACGGCGAGGCCGCCGGGCTGGCAGCGGTGAGCGAGGTTCTACTCACCGCCGCGCCATTTATGGTCGCCTGGTTTCTGGTCGCGCCCTGGCTGCGCGCCTATGATGCAACGGTCACGGCAAGCCCACGCGCGATGGTGCTGCGCACCCTGTTGGCCTGGCTAGTAGCGCTACCACTCGGCCTTGGACTGCGCGCGCTGATCATCGGGCGCTTCAGCCCACCCTCGTTCGCGATCGTCACCTTTCTTGCGGTCTGCGCTATCCTCGGCGGCTGGCGCAGCGCTTTTGCCTGGCTCGACCGACGGGGCACGTCATAATTTCCCCGCAAGCACTCAGCATCTAGCAAACCGTGCTTCTGCTCTGTCACGAGCACCCGCGCGGCCATGCGCCAGCATTTGCCTGCACCTGCCAGCCCCGCTCCCAGAACGGGGAGCGGGCTGGCAGTGCAGGGCGCGCTTTCCTCCTTCTCCGCGCATTAGGACGCCATCTGCAAAACGCTACACCTGAGAGCGGGGACGCGAGCCGAGGAATGCATCAGGAAGTCATCCATAAAAACCCTTCTCCCGACTGCTTTGCGCGCACGGTTTGTGCAAAACATGAAACTCAAAGCCTAGAAATTTCGTCAGATTTACTACAGGCAACTGTCATCTAACGGCCACAAATTGTAACAAAAATCGGGTATGATACAAGTGAGCAGACTTTAGCGTCGGCTCAGGTACAAGGATGTACTGGTGGCGCGCGGTTTGCCGGGTTACTGATGCTACGGGTGTTGGCGGTCTCTGGCTCGACTTCTGCCTCTTTGCTGCCTCGGTCGGCCACCCGCACAGGCACCCCTGAAAGGAAGCCGCTGTGACCGACATCGATATCGCTACGTTGAACGTTGAGGAGCTACAGCGCCTACGCGACGCAGTTAATCAACGTCTGCTGGAGCTACGCAGCAACGAAAGCCGTAATCTCTCGGACTTGCTGCGGATGCTTGAGGATCTTAAAGTCACGCTTCAGGATCAGGGTAAAGAGTGGCGCTCTCTAGAGCGTTGGCAGTATATCGACGGCGAGATCCGTTTCTGGCTCAACCCCACCGACCAAAATCAATATCGCTCGGGCTGGTACACCATCGATGAGCTGTTGGCCTGGGTGCGTAATAGTGGGCCGGTGCTCGTTCCCTTCGAAGACGAGGACGACGACGACGATTGGACAGAGATCGACGGCGTGCGTATTCGTTGGCTCCCCGACGGTTCGCTCGATCGCTCCACCACGACGAGTTCATAGATAGAAAGCCAGGAGCGATGCAGTTTTGCTGCATCGCTCCTGGCTTTTACCTGGCTCCCATCAGTGCAAGCAACACGCCACCGGCTACCACGCTTGCTACTTGCCCTGCTGTGTTCGCCCCCATCGCGTGCATAAGCAGGAAGTTGCCGTCGTCTTCTTCCTGGCCAACGCGCTGCACCACTCGCGCGGCCATGGGGAAAGCGCTGATGCCAGCCGCGCCGATCAGCGGGTTAAAATGCCCACCGCTGAGCACATTGAGCACACGCGCAAAAAGCAGCCCCGCCACAGTGTCGAGGGCAAAGGCGAGTATGCCGAGCACCAGGATCAGCAGCGTATCGACGCGCAGGAATGCCGCCGCCTGCATGGTCGACCCTACTGCTAGCCCCAAAAAGAGGGTGACGATGTTCGCTAGTTCCTCGGACGAAGCCTTCGTCAACCGCTCGACCGCCCCCGACTCGCGCATAAGATTGCCGAGCATAAGCATGCCGACGAGCGGGATAGCGAAAGGCACCAGAACGCCGACCGCAACCGTCACCAGCAGAGGGAAGACAATGCGGGTGCGGCGGCTGATCGGGCGGCTGCTGTACGGCATACGAATGCGACGCTCGTGGGGCGGCACAATCAGGCGCATAAGCGGCGGCTGGATGATCGGCACCAGCGCCATATAGCTATAGGCGGCCACCGCGATCGGGGCCAGCAGTTGCGGGGCCAGGGCATTGCTGACGTAGATCGAGGTTGGGCCATCGATCGCGCCGATAATGCCGATCGAAGCGGCTTCGTTCAGGTCGAAGCCGAGCAGCAGCGCCAGCAGTAATGTGCCGAAGATGCCGAACTGGCCAGCTGCGCCGAGCAGCACCATACGTGGATTCTCCAGCAGTGGCCCGAAATCGGTGAGCGCACCGATGCCGATGAAGATCAGCAGCGGGAAGAGTTCGTTGGCGACGCCAATCTCGCGCAGCGTGGTGAGCATGCCGTCTGGGCCGACAAGCGGCGACAGCGGGAGATTCGCCAGCACCGCTCCGGCCCCGATCGGCAGCAAAAGCATGGGCTCGTAGCCGCGCGCTACCGCCAGGTAGATCAGCAGCAAGCCGACCGCGATCATCAATACGCTGCCTGCTGTCACGGTGGTCACGCCGCGCAGTAGGGCGGGCAGTAGATCATCAGGCATTGGTGGCCTCCAGGCCTAGCAGGGCGGTGTTGTGCGCCACTTTCTGGCCGACAGCCACATGTACCGCGCTCACGGTGCCAGCCAGCGGGGCGCGGATCTCGTTTTTCATCTTCATGGCCTCTAGCACCAGCAGCACCGTGCCGCGCTCCACGGGCTGCCCGGGCTGCACTCGCACGTCGATCACGGTACCGGCATGGGCGCGCGCACCAGCCCCGGACCAGTTTCGG
>JAAUTF010000100.1 GCA_012031775.1 Candidatus Altimarinota bacterium
AGCCGTTGCACACGCGTTGACGCACATTTCGCCTGAGGATGCCTGTGCGTTCTTCGCACATTGTGGTTTTCGCTTCCGCCCTGACCTGGCTCAATGGTTCTGCTCTTAGCTATAGGCTCTTGGTTCTTAGTTCGCCAATACGCCCTCAATCGCCGCCAAATCGCCCTCGCTCAGCTCCAGATTGGCCAGCGCCGCGACGGCATCTTCGATCTGGCTGATGCGGCTGGCACCGATCAGCGCCGATGTGATCGCGCTGTGGCGCAGCACCCAGACCAGCGCGAGCTGGGCGAGAGTCTGATTGCGGGCGGCGGCGATCGTGTTGAGATCGCGGATTGTGGTCAGTTTTTCTTCGGTGATCTGCTCGCGCTTCAAGAAGACCGCTTGGCCTGGCCGCGCGCGAGTCGTCGGGCACACCGTTCAAGTAGCGATCGCTGAGCATGCCCTGCGCTAGCGGTGAGAAGACGATCCCGCCGATGCCCTCTTCGTCGAGCGCGGCGATCAGGCCATCTTCGATCCAGCGGTTCAACATGCTATAGCTGGGCTGGTGAATGAGGCAGGGCGTGCCGAGCTGGCGCAAGATCGCCGCCGCCTGGCGCGTCTGCTCCGCCGAGTAGTTCGAGATGCCGACATAGAGCGCCTTGCCGCTGCGCACGATCTGGTCGAGCGCGCCCATCGTCTCTGCGAGCGGCGTGTCGGGGTCGGGCCGATGATGGTAGAAGATGTCGACATAATCGAGGCCCATACGGCGCAGGCTTTGGTCGAGGCTGCTGACGAGGTACTTGCGCGAGCCCCATTCGCCGTAGGGGCCAGGCCACATGCGGTAGCCAGCCTTTGAAGAGATAATCAACTCGTCGCGGTAGGGCCGCAGATCTTTGGCCAACACCGCGCCAAAGGTTTCTTCGGCAGATCCAGGCGGCGGCCCGTAGTTATTCGCCAAGTCGAAGTGCGTAATGCCCAGATCGAAGGCGCGGCGCAGCATGGCGCGCCCGTTCGCGAAGCCATCGACGCCGCCGAAGTTGTGCCAGAAACCTAGTGAAATCGCCGGCAGCTTAAGACCGCTGCGCCCGCAACGCCGGTAGACCATTCCTTCGTAACGTGTGTCTGCTGCAATATACATTGATTTCCTCAGGTGACAGGTGACAGGTGACAACGTGCGCTCATCTGCCGGTTCACAATTCACAAGCAGCAGTTCGTGCGCCAAAACCATACGCACCGCGCCATTGTACAAACAGATCGCGCCGACGAAGGGCGGTGCCACATCATCGCTGGCGGCACCTCGCGTCTGGTGCGCTACCAATACGCTTCAGCCCTTCCTTGAACCAGCACAGGCTGCTCAAGTTCGACCAGCTTTTCGGAGCGCGCAGCGCATGCGCTTGTTGCACGCGCTATGCATCGAGTTCTTGCAGCGCTTGCATAAGGTATGATAGCGAATTCGGACGCAAGCTTATAATTTGTTGTGATTTGTTCGCGGTGACATCGTGAACAAACCACAACAAACCTAAACTGTTTTCTCAAATCTGGTATAGAATGCTTTATCTTTCTGCGTCATTAACGCGACTATCCTACCATACGAGGGCAAAAATGACCACAACGAGCGAGCAGATGGCCTGGCAGTTGCGCGAAGCGGGGATTGTGGCGATCGTACGCGGGGATTTTGGCCCGGACAAGCTGCTGCCGATCGTCGAAGCCTTGCTGTCCGGCGGCGTGCGCGCGATCGAGGTGACGCTTAATACTAGCGACGCACTCGGCGGTATCGCGGCGGCCCGTCATCACGCTCCGTCCGATGTGTACATCGGCGCGGGCACCGTGCGCAGCGCCGCCGATGTCGACCGTGCTGTAGCGGCCGGCGCGCAGTATCTGATCGCGCCCTGCCTTGATCTGGCGAGCTTGGCGCGCGCGCGCGAGCATGGTGTATTGATGATGCCCGGCGTCTATACGCCTACCGAAGCACAGACAGCCTATATCGCGGGCTGTCGTACTGTCAAACTCTTCCCCGCCGATTTTGGTGGGCCAGCGTACCTCAAAGCACTGCGCGCTCCGCTCGACGACATCGACTTTGTACCGACCGGTGGCGTTAATGTCGAGACGATCGCCGCCTTTCGGCGTGCAGGCGCGGTGGCCGTCGGCGTGGGCAGCGCGCTTGTCAGCGCTAACGCCACGCTTGAAGAACTTAGTGCGCGTGCGGCGGCGCTGCGCAAAGCCTGGGACGCAGCGGCGTAGGGCGCAACACGCTGCGTCCCTCCTGTGCCCTTAGGCTCCCTCGCCCCCCACCGCACCTATGGCCTGACTGCACTCGGCGGCGGCTATGCGTACGGTGGGGCCAAGCGCAACGGCGCGCGCACGGTCGAGCCGGGTGGTCGGCCCAGAGATACTCAGCGCACCGACACAGCGCTGGAAACGATCGAAGAGCGGCGCAGCCACACAGCACACACCAAGCTCACGCTCCTCATCGTCGAGCGCATACCCCTGGAGGCGTGCCTCTGCGACGGCTACGCGCAGCAATTCCGGGGTTGCCAGTGTCTTCGGTGTGAAGGCGCGCAACTCCGTGCTGCTGAGGTAGCGCTCGAATTGCTCGGAGCTAAGACCAGCCAGAATAGCTTTGCCGCCGCCGGTGCAGTAGAGCGGCACGCGCTGGCCAACCTCGGTGAACATACGCACTAGATGCGGACTAACGACTTGCTCGGCGTAGACGCCCTCGTCGCCTTGCAGTGTGAGCAGATTGCTGGTCTCGCCGGTGCTCTGCATCAGCCGTTGGAGAACTGGGCGCACGATACGGTCGAGGCCGAAGCGGCGGTTGCGCGCTGCCGCTGCCGCCACCTCCAGCAGCATGGGCCCCGGCCCATAGAGCCGTGTCGCTCGATCTTGCACCGCATAACCGCGCCCGATCAGGCTGCTCAGCATGCGGTGTACCGTGCCAAGTGGCAGGCGGGTGCGCTCCACGATCTGCGACAGACTGACATCCTCCTCCGCGCGTGCCAGAACCTCCAGCACATCGAACGCACGATCAAGCGACTGCACCATAGGTTTCCATCTAGTGAAAAGGCTGCGCACTAACGGCAATATAGATCGTGCCGTGTAGCTTGTCAATGACACGAGGTAGGCGGTCGTCGGTGCGGGCCGCCCGTGTACGAGTTGATCCGCCTTCAGCAGGGTGGAACTCGGTTGTCTGCTGAAGTGGCCTCAGAAGGTCGTTTCAGCGGGCTTTGTCCCAGATAGCCGCGCGCTTGAGTGCACCAGCACCCCCAACCCCGCTCCCAAGGCGGGAGCGGGGCGTCGCATTGATAATTGAACTGGCATCGTGCCGCTACGGCGCAGACGCGTCTCGACAACGGCGGCGAGCAGGGCATCGCGCTCAGCGGGGCTACTCGCCAGCACAGCATACAGCCATTCACCATCCTGGCTGGCCCAGCTAAGCACATAGTGCGTCGGTAGCTCTGGGCCGGCGTCTTGCTCGGCGCTCAGCTGCTGAGCAAACCAGTAGTTGTCACCGTCGCGCCCGAGCGTCCCGGGGCTAGTGGTGGCAAGCTGCACGATCGCATGCGCTGCCGAGAGTTCGCTGGGCAAGGCGCTGCCGACATCGATGGCCTGGAAGACCATCGGCAACACGGTGCGATCGCTCGTGCGGTCGCGATCGCCGTAGTAGGCGCTCAGCCGATCGGGTGCCTCGTCGCTCGGTGCGCTCAGGCGCACCTGGTTGAGCACAGTAGGCGGCAAACTGGCAAAGAGTGTCTCGATATCATCGCGTGCATCGGGCAGTTCGATATTGCCTAGATCGATCGGTGCGTCGATTTCGGGCACGGCAGCGAGATCGGGGATAGCTACGGGTGATGCGTGCTTCGGCACTGAAGCGCTAGGGGTGGGAAGCTGGTCTACAGTCGCTATGCTCGTCGCACTGCAGTTGGTGGCGGAAGGGTAATTGTCGGGCTTGGTATGCTAAACGTCGGGATCAGCGTGGGTGATGGATCGGCCAACTCGGCAACGGGTGCTACCGTCGGCGCTGGAGCTGCTGCTTGCCCGCAGCCGCCGAGCAGCAGTGCGAGCATCAGTCCGGGCCATAACAAACGCATCTCTTACCTCCTTGCTAGACATTGTAGCAAAGAAAAGAGCGCTGTCGATGTTCACTTTCACCGAACATCGGCAGCGCAGCTTTGGGTGTAAAATAATACTTGTCGTAGCGAGGATGTGTTTGTCGCGACGAACACAACATGTTGTCACTAGAGAGCGGAGAAACGTATGGCTATGGTCGACACATTAGATTCGTTGATCGCCCGTGCGCTATTTGTGCGCCCGCAGCCTGCGGGGCTGCCGATCACGCCCGATGATACACGCCCTGCCGATCGCGCTTTTGGCGCTTCGTTGGTGTTCTCGGCGCTGCGCTGTATATTGCAGTACATTGTGCTGCCGATCGTGCTGCCGCTAGTTGGGCTCGCTGGTGATTTTTCGATCGGCGTGGTGATGCTGCTCGACCTCGTAGCGCTCACCGCGATCGTGTACAGTATGCGGCGGCTCTGGCAGCTCAATCACCCGCAGCGTTGGAGCTTTCTGCCTATGGCGCTGGCGATTGTGGTGCTCATCCTGGTGATGCTCGGGTACGATATCTGGGCACTACTCAGGTAATCTTTGTTGCGCTAAGCGGGAGAAACTAGTTGTGGCGCTGAATACGTGGTGAAACCACGTATTCAGCGCACAACTTTATTCTTCTAGCATTTACTCTTGCACGTTGGGGATGGCGAAGCGCAACGCGCGGTTGCTCGCGCGGTCGGCGACGATCACGTCGCCTGCGGGGCCTACAGCGATGCCGCTTGGCGAATTGAGCGAGGCGAGGTCGCGCCCGCGCCGCCCCAGCGTAGTAGGACATCGCCGCGCAGATTGGCGGCCAGTACGGCGTTCTGCGCTGGTACGCTTACATAGATCTTGCCGTCGGGGCTCGCCGCGATCGAGGGATCATCGTAGGTGTTGGCCCGCCAGCCGGAAACACGCCAGCTCACGATCGGCACCGGGCCGATGCGCCCACCTTCGCCGGGGGCGAAGACTTGTACACGCCCGTTCCAGGTATCGGCCACATACAGATTGCCCTGACCGTCGATGGCAACTCCGGTTGGCTCGTTGAACGCACCGAGATCAGCACCGGCATAGCCGAACTGATAGAGATAGGTGCCTTCGTTGTCGGTGACGACGATGCGTTTATTGCCAGTGTCGGCGATGTAGACGTTACCGCGCTCGTCGACCGCGATACCGCGTGGGCCGAAGAAGCCGAGCGGCTTGGCCTCGTTGCCAGCCTGCGTGCCATCGGTGATCGTCGCCCGGCGTCCATCGCCAAGCTCTTCCTCGCCGTTGCCCCAGGCCTTGAGCGGCTGGCCCTCGGGGCTATACTTCACCACGCGCGCGTTCCATGTGTCGGCCACGTAGATGAAGCCTTCGTCGTCGATCGCAATACCGCGCGGTTCGTAGAGCTGGCCGAGACCGCCGCCAAAGCCGCCAAAGCTGCTCAACAAATCGCCACCTGGGCCGAAGACCAAGATACGATGCTGGCCCGTATCGGCCATATATACATTGCCATCGGCGTCGCTTGCCAAGCCAGTTGGCCCGCTGACATCGGGTGTGCTATAGGCCTGCTCAGCCACCAGTTTCAGGTTCGTCGCCTGGGTGTTCCCACTAGTCGCCGTACCGACGCCACCGGCCAGGTCGCTACGCATCCAGACCTCCATCTCGCGCGCGCCGGGCGTAAGCGGATAAGGCAACTCGCGGAACATGTAGAAGTTCCAGACCCAGCCCCAGTTCTCGCGGCGAAACGGCTCGACGATCGGGGCCAAGGGGCTTTGCACCTCGGCGCTAATATCGCGCCCGCAGCCCTGGCTTTCTTCGCCGCTCAGCACCGCAGGCGGCGTGAGGGTATTGAAGTAGAAGCGCTTGTAGCCGGCGCTCTGTGGCGAGCACTTATCGCCCTCGGGGAACCACCAGTTGAACACACCAGTTGGCCCATAGGGCTGCACATAGTTCGCCTCTAACGCGGCGCGCACTTCGTCGGTGACGTGCGGCTTGTACAGCATCACCACGGGTGCTAACCCGGTGCTGCCATCCGGTAGCTGCACATCGAACGCGGTGCTCGGGTTGGCCTGCATATCGTCGCTGCGTTTCCAATTGAGGCGTTGGAAGTCGCGCAGATACCACTGCATCGGCCAGGCTAACGAGCCCTCGCCACTGGCGTTGCCGCTGTCGAGAATGATCGGCATACTCAGCCCACCGGCTGGGTCTTCCGCCGTACGATTGTTGCGAGTTAGATTGATCGCCAGCTCACGCACATCCGCCACATAGCGCGGCACATCCGGCGAAGTCTGTGTGTAGATCAGCAGCTCAACCGGCGTGTCGGGGTGTTGATAGACCACCATCCAGGTGGCGCGCACCATGTAGCCGCCGATGACCGCCGAGACCGTGAGCGCGATCAGTGAGAGCACCAACCGCCCACTTAGCTGCTGTGCCAGCGTCAGCAATGCGTAGAGCAAGCCGCCCGCGATCAGCAGCGGCACCATGCCCTGCAAAAGGCTGCTCTGGCCGCTCTGCCCTTCTGACGTAATACCGAAGCGCCAGAGCGCGACGCCGAGCGCCACGAACATCAGTAGCGTCACCAGCGGCACTAACCACACCCGCGCCAAGCCGGTCGACGGCGTGACCGATGCAGCTTCGTTGGCCAGGCTGGTATTGCTGCCTGCTGCCTGCTGCCTGCTGCCACCTATCGGCAAACGGACGTTCTGCAACAACATGCCCAACACCCAGGCTACCAGCAAGTTGCCGGGCAGCGCCATATGCACCACCAGCCAGGGCATTTTTTCGCCAGCCCAGGAAAAGATGATGATCGCGGCGAAATACCAGAAGACAAGGAAGAGCGCAAACAGCGGCACCCGACGCGGCGTTGGCACTTCTACGACAGGCGTAGGAGCTTCACCAAGCCGATGCGTCGTTCCGCTCTCGGTGCTCTCGCTGTTGCCGCCATCTGCCTCGGCTACGTCCGCGCTGCTGCCTGCTGACTGGTAACTGCTGCCTGCTGATGTCGGCCTACGCCGCACATCAAAAATATTACGTGCCACGCTGCTGATCATAAAGAGCAGCATTCCCAGCCCGGCCAGCACGCCGAGCGGTTCGTAGAGCGGCAACTGGATCAGATAGTAATACCAGGGCTGATCGCCGCGTGCATAATCTTGCTGGCTGCCCAGCCAATAGGCCAGGCCGGCATAGAGGCCGTCGATCGCGCCACGCGGATAAGCGAAAAAGGTTGTATACAGCACGACATACATAGCGCCCAGAATTGCCAGCGCGATCCATAGCTCGCCGCGCCGCTGCTGCCAAAGATCTTGTAGCTGGCGTGTCAGGCTTGGCAGTGGATCCCAGAGGCGTTGGCAGAGCCAGGCCAATAGCAGCGCCGAGGCCACCAGAAAGGCTTTTTCACCGAGGTAGAGCCCCCTGCCGATCGGCAGCGGTGGGTTGAAGATCATTAGCACGGTGCAAACGGCCATTAGCGCCAATAACGCCGGGTTGAGGTAGCGTTCAAAGCGGCTCTCGGCTACCAGGCGCATAAGCACGAAGACGCCAAAGATAAAGAAAAGAATGTAGTACAGCTCGTGGGTGCCCACCGCCAGCGCGGTAGCCGCTGCCGTCAGGTAGAGCCAGCGCGCTCGCCCACTTTCTAACCAGCGGAACGCGCCGATCACCATCCACAGCTCAAAGAGCACCATCAGGCCGTCGTGGCGGGCGAAACGGGTGTAATAGAGCAGCGAGGGCGAGAAACCAAGCAGAACCGCCGCAATAAAAGCACCATTGCGCCCCAGCAGCGGGCGCAGCCACCAGCACGAGGCGACCATCAAAATGCCTGCGACCGCCATCGGCAGTCGCGCCTGAGCGTCGCCATCGCCGAAGAGGAAGTACGACAGGAACGTCGCCATATAGAGCGTCGGCCCGTGGTACACCGGATCGTAGCAGTAGGTCGGCGCGGTGACAGTATTGAGCGGCTGGCCTTCGGCGCTGAGCCCGCTCCAGCACGAGAAGCTTCCCGCCCCGGTATAGAAGCGCCAACTTGTCCAGGCGTGAATGCTTTCGTCGTGGTGCAGCGCCATGCGGTCGAGATGCCACAGGTGTGCGCCGATGCTGAGCACCATCAACAGCACATAGGCCACGACTTCCAGGTTCACCCGCGAAGATCGACCAGCCGCGCCATCGGGCGGGTATTCGTTTGTGGAAATGTTTCAACTGCCATTTGAAGGTTACAGGTTACAGGTTACAGGATATTGTATTCATACGCAGCATAGGGACGCAGCACGCTGCCTCCGCTGCATCATTCCGTCGGCGTTAAACTGCCACCTAAACCAGGGCTGATCATATTCGCCCACTGCGGGCGCACGGCGATGACAAAATCCGACGAGCCGAGTGGCGCGGGTAGCTCGCGGAAAAGTAGGTAGTTCCAGGTGCGCGAGACCGCACCATAGTCGAAGGGCGCGCGCAGCACCTGGCCCACCAGCGAGGCCTCTTCGAGCGGGCGTTCGCGCCAGCCTTCGTTGAGACGATAGACCTGATCTTCGGGCAGCCACCAGCGCAGCGGGTAGCGCTGTACAACAAAATCTTGTAAATACTCGCGGTTCTGCGGGTAGCGATCGAGGTTCTCTTGCAACATAAAGATCGCCTGCACATTGTCATCGGGCGGGCCGACCAGCTGCTCGCCGCTGCGCGTCGCCTGCGGAAAATCGCGCATATACCATGTCCAGACTGTCTCGTTATCGTAGATAATCGGCACATCGATGTTGGCGGAGCGACGTGGCGAGTAGAGTTCGATCTGGCGGATTACACGCGGTACATCGGGTGATGTCTGGGTGTAGACCATCATTTCGCGCGGTGTGTCGCCCTGCACATAGGCTAGCCGCCAGGCATTGCGCGCCGTGTAGAGCCCGCCCACCGCGCTGATGCAGATCGCGAGCATAACGGCTGACCAGCCAAATCCCCAGCGCATGCCGGCACCGACCATGAGCAGGCCAAGCAAAACAAGCGTGAAGACCGGGATGATCGCGATCGGGATCGGTGTTGCCTGGCCATAGCCGACGTAAGCGGTCATCAGCACAAAGCCAAGACCGACGACGGCGACGAAGATGCCGCCGAAGATCGGCGTCGCGACGCGCTCATCGTCACCTTCTGCCTGCGGTAGCTGCTCAGCAGGGCCGAAGATCGCCCGCCCACAGGCCCAGGCGGCAAACAAGATCAGCGGCAGCGCGATATGCGAAGTCAGCCACGGCATTTTCTCGCCGGCCCAAGTGTAAATGCCCCAGGCTCCGACCGCCCACCAGAGTAGCAGCAGTGGGTTGAACAGGCTCAATCCGCGCAGCGCAAAGCGGTGGGCCGAAGGGGGCGGCAGAGCGGCATCGCTCTCGTTGTGCGTGGAAACATCATCTGTCAGCGTATCGTCGCTCCTGATGCCTGGCTCCTCAGCCTTGAATTCTGGCCTGCCCAGCCAGACCCCACGTAGCAGCAGCCCTAGTCCAACGACGGCCCAGAACAGGGCCAGCGGCTCGTAGACGATGAGCTGCACAACATAGTAGTGCTCGGGTTGGCCACCACGCTCGACGTTGTGCTGGGCGAGCCAGTAGAGTAGCGAGCCGGTGGTGCCGGTGATCAAGCCGAGCATGTTGGTAAAAAATGCCGTGAAGAACAGCGCGTAGATGCTCAAAAAGATCAGCAGCGCAGTGATCCAGCGCCGATCGGCCACGAAGCTGGCGGCGACCTCGGCTACAGCATCGCCGCGTGCAAGCGCGCGCGACCAGGGCGTGCTATCGTTTGTAGCGCGGCGGAACCAGATCAGCCAGATCAACGCGGCTAATGTGAGAACGCAGAGTGCCATCGCGATCAGCACGGCGGGGTGGCCGAAGAACGCGCCGAGATCTTGCAGATAGAGACCAACATTTTGCAGCAGCGAGCGCCCACCGTCGTCGTCGGCGCGATTGCGGATGCGCAGCGCATAGCCGTTATCTTCCGTCTCCAGCGGGTGCCAGCCAAAGAGCGGGCCGGGCACCGCGGTGACGATCGCATTTGTTGTCGGGTCGCGTGTTGCATTGTGTGCACCATCGACCTGCGCCTGGCCGGGCAGTACAAAGATCAGGGCGGCGACCGCGAATGCGAGCGCACCGATAATTGGTACCGCCGGGCGGTAGATGCGCCAGCAAAACAGGATCAAGAGCGGCGCGCCGATGATCAGCGCGAAGAGATAGCTCGTCTCCTGGTTGACGACCATCAGGCCGAAGGCGGCGGCGGCGGTGTAGAGCCAGGCGGCCTTGCGATCGGCGGCATAGCGCACGATCGCAATGATGATCAGCAGCTCGAAGACGATCGAGAAAATGTCGTGGCGGATGAAGCGCCCAACATAAAGGAGCACCGGTGAGATCAGCAGACCTACACAGGCCAGCAGCGCGGCGGGCCGCCCGATATCACGGCGCAGAAAGGCCGGCAGCAGTGTGAGCACACAGCCGAAGGCTGCGGCCATAAAACGCGCGGTGAAGTCGTTGTCGCCAAAAAAGAAGTAGCCGGTCGCGGTGATAAAATAAAGAAACGGCCCGTGCAAAAGCGGGTCGTGAATATAGCCCTTGCCGGTGTAAATATACCAGGAATACGCAGCATGCAGGGTCTCGTCGTGGTGCAGCGCGCGCTCGCCGAGCGCCCAGAAGTGCGTCAGCAGCGCCAGTATGCCAATGCCAAGATAAGCCAGCACCTCGTAGCTCAGCACCCAGCGCGCCGCCGGCACCTGTGGCACAGCGCCCGAGGCCGAGTTCTGCGGCGGACGAGGAAGTTCAAGCGTTGTCATGCGCCCTCACGGTGCCTGTTCTGCAAACCATCTTCGGCATTGTACACGAATTGCCACCGATAGGACAAATAAGTATTTGGTAAGAGGGTGCTTTCCTGGGTCATGAGCGTTGCCGACGGCCCAGAAAAGCATCTTCATTTTGTCAACGGCCAAAGGCGATAATTGTACCGATGGCGAAGACCAGGACGCCGAGGGCGATGAAGAGGTTGTCGAAGAGCTGGTAACAGATCAGCGCTGCGGTGCAGGCGAGCAAAACGAGGCCGACATCGCGAACACCGGCCATGTCGATGTGGATCGGCAGTTCGCCGGGCAGCGGGCCACCACCGAAATCACCGTAACGCGAGCCTTCACTGCCCGACTGCTCGCCTTCAAAGATGCCAGGCGGTAAAGGTGAGCCAACAATTGGCGTGCTGCGCGCTTCCTCTAGATAGGCGGTCTGCCAGTCGTACTCGGGCCGTATGTGCGCCAGGTACAGGTGGTAGGCGGCGCGCTGCAAATAGGCCGCGTGGCCTGCGCTAAGCCGCTCAAGGCTGGCGATCTCACCAGGGCTAAACACTACATCGGTACCGTCTAGGTAGGCTTCGGCGAGCAAGCGCACCTCGGTGGAAGCGAAGGCACCGAGGGCGACGCCGGCGTAGTTTTCGCTGAGCGCGGGCGGCTGGCCTTCGGCGGCGGCAACCAGTAATAAATCGATGTCGCCCGTCACCACCGGCCCGCCCACACGAAAGGCTGCGCCGCTGCGCGCCAGGCGACCGAGCCGGTTCAGCACCTCCTCGCCCCAACCGGCGGCGACGGCGCTATTAACGTTGTCGAGGCAAATCAACACCGGGTCGGGCGCGTCGAGCAGGGCCACTTCGAGCGCTGCGGCAGTGCTACCCGCGTTGCCGAGCGCCTCGACGATCAGCTTATAACACTGCGCGGTGCCGTCGATCACGGCGAGGTCGAGGTAGAGCGCATCGAGGTTTGGCTCTTCCAACACCGCCGCCGCCGATTGGGCAACGTGGGTCAGCAAGGAAGATTTGCCGACGCCAGGGCCACCGGCGATCATCACCGGGCGGCCTTGTTCCAGCTTATCGTAAATGAGCGAAAGCTCGCGCCAGCGCCCGGTAAAACGCGCGGGGTTAGTGATGCGTGCGCTCGGTAAATGGGTTAATGCCTGTTGTCATGGGCAAGTGGTGGAGGCGCTTGTGCCGCGTCGTGGCACAAGCGCCTCCACCTCATGGATTAAGATACCAGCGTTCGATGTTATAAAAATAGAGCGGCGATGTCAGGTCGACGGGGCCAGCGAGCGTGCTGACGCGATTGCTCAGCGCTACGGGAACGCGGTCGGCCCAGAGAAAGATGTAGGGCAGCTGTGCTGCGATGCGCGCCTGTGTCTGTTGATAGGCCGCGATGCGCTCCTCGATGATGTACAGCTGACGCCCGGCCTGGGCCTGCGCATCGTACTCGGCGTCGCTGAAGCCGACGAAGTTGCGCGTGGTGCGTGTATCACTCGGCCCCTGGATAACCTGGCTCGAGTGGAAGAGCGCAAAGTCGTCGGGGTCGTAAAATGCAACATCGGCGAAATCGGGGTCGCCCGCGCCCTGCACCCAGCTGCCGAGCAACATATCGAAGGCGTAGGGCGAGACATAGCGCTCGCTGATCACGGTCGCGAAATCGGCGGCTTGCACTGTGATCTGAGCACCAATGCTGGCGGCGATCTCGGCGATACGGCGCGCAGCCAGCACGCGGCGCTCATCGTCGGCGCGCACATAGAGCTCGCCGGCTAGCGCAACACCCTCGCGCTCGCGAA
>JAAUTF010000101.1 GCA_012031775.1 Candidatus Altimarinota bacterium
TTACTGTAGCGATACTCATGATAACTCTTTGGCTGTACATCTCCCTCATAGGTGCGGCGATCACTGCTCTTTTGATCGCCGTATGGGCCTTCAACAAACCGGTGCCCGGCAGCGGTATCTTCGCCGCTCTGCTGCTGTCGATCGGTTGGTGGCTCACCGCCTTCATCCTTGAACTTAGCAGCACAACAGTAGCCGATGCCTTGATCTGGCGTAAACTGCAGTATTTATCAATGGTGGCCGCGCCGCCACTCTGGCTGGCTTTTGCATTACGTAACGGCGGCCACGAACGGTTTCTTACACGCCCTTTTTACGCAACCCTTTTCTGCCTTGCGCTGTTGACACTTGCAATGGTGTGGACAAACGAACGCCACGGTCTGGTCTGGTCGGATGCGACTCTCACCCCGCTCCCGGCACTACAGATCTTGTCGGTCAATTATGGCCCTTGGTTATGGCTGCACACGCTGGTGGCGTACAGCATGGTCATGGTCGCAAGCGCCATCCTTGTGCGCGCCGCCTGGCGTCTTGGCGCTGCGCTGCATTTGCAGCTGTATGTGCTCATCTGTGGCGTGCTGATACCGCTGCTCGGCAACATTGCCTCGTTTTTGCGCCTCGGCCCGCTGCCATACGTCGATCTGACGCCATTGCTGTTTATCCTTGGCGGCATCTTCTGCGCCTGGGCTATCTACCGGACACGCTTTTTAGCGATTGTGCCGGTCGCACGCAATGTCGTGATGGAAGATATGCGCGATGGGGTGCTGGTGATCGATGGGCGCGGTGCGATCGTCGATATCAATCGCGCTGGACAACAGTTATTCGCGGTAACAGCGCGATCGGTGCTCGGTCGGCCGCTCGCTGTTGTGCCGCCGCTGGCGGCGATTTTTGCCGAGATTCACAAGCAGCCCGCCGCCGAGCCCGCGCCACCGCGTGAGATCGAAATGCGTGTCGGAAACGACCAGCGTATCTTTGAGATGCATACCGCTCCCTTGCACGCAGCGCAGGGGTTGCAGCGCGGCTTGTTCGTGGTGCTACGCGATGTAACCGACCAAAAACGTATCGAACGTGAACTCTCAATGCAACAGCGTCTTCTGGCTGGCGTGGTGGCGGTCGCCCAGGCAGCCAGTGAGCACCTACATCTCAGCACCGCACTGCATAATACGCTCCACGTGATAATGGCGCTCACGTGCTCTAGTGAAGGGAGTCTCTTTCTTATCGCTCCCGACGGTTCTATCTCCACAAGCATTTTGTCGGTAGCCCACTGAGTTCGGCACAAGCGCAGGAGATCGCCCAGGCGGTGATGCGCGAAGGATTAGGGCGTTGGGTGATAGAGCAGCGTGAGATGGCGCTCCTGAGCGATGCGCGGAACGATCCGCGTTGGCTTGATCTTACGGCCTTGACGCCTGATAACGCGGGGTCGGCCCTTGCCGTTCCGATCATCGACCACGAGCGCGTTGTTGGGGTGCTCACCCTCTCGCATCACGAGCCACATCATTTCCACCACAGTACGTTGAGCTTATCCGCGCTGCCGCCGATCAGGTAGCGCTCTGTGTGCGCCGGGCGACAAATGTACGAGCGCCAACTTCATCTTGTCGAAGAGGCAGAGGCCGCGCGCGCGCGAAACAGGCCTTCATCTCGAATATGAACCACGAGTTTCGCACCCCGCTCACCGTCATTATCGGCTACAGCGATGTGATCGCAACAGAACTTGAAGATCGGGTACAGCCCGATCTCGTGCCTGATCTGATGCGTATTAAAAGCAGCCGGTGTGCAGCTGCTCGATATGGTAAACAACGTCATCGATGTAGCACGCCTCGATGCCGGTGCCATGCAATTGGATATTCAGCCGGTCGATGTTATGGCTCTGCTCCAGCCGCTAGTGGACTCGATGCAACCGTTTGCCGCACAGCGAAAGAATACGATCGACCTTATGATCCAGGTCGACAGCTGCATATTCTATACCGATGCTGCCAAACTCCAGCAAATTGTGCAGCACTTGCTCCACAATGCATGCAAGTTCACCAGCGGCGGGCATATCACCATCACGCTGTGCCATCAACGCTTGACAACGCCATCGGGCAGTGACGAATTGCTGATTATGATCCGCGATAGCGGTATTGGTATGAGCGCCGAGTTTCAATCGCAGCTCTTTGGCTCCTTCTCGCAAGCCGATGTCTCAACGACCCGCCACTATGGCGGTATTGGTCTTGGCCTCACACTCAGCCGCCGTCTGTGCTGGTTGCTGGGCGGTGATATCACGGTCGAGAGCACGCCCGACGCGGGCTCGTGTTTTACCGTCCATCTACCATTCAATTGTGAACCACACACCGAGCCGGCGGCCGCGCTCGCGCAACGGTCGGAAACGCTACGTCATTGAGCTACAACGGCACACGCTGGGAACAGAAGTTATGCCAAACATTCTTATTGTTGAAGATGATGCTGTGATACGTACGCTCTTTCAGCGCGCGCTGCAAGGGGGTGCCTACACCCTCTATCTGGCACGCGACGGCTTGCAGGCGCTTGCCATCCTCGATAGTGTGCCGGTAGATCTTATTCTCACCGATATTCGTATGCCGGTGCTCTCTGGTGCCGATCTGATCCGCCTCGTGTGCAGCAGCGATCAGCGCCCACGCATTATCCTTACGAGCGGCGACCTACGCGCACGGCAGTACAGTGATTTGCTGGCCCTCGTCGATTATGTTCTGCCCAAACCGGTAGATCTGGCCCGTCTGGTGGCCATGGTCGAGCATCTGCTCTCTGAGTCCCCCTGCGGCGACTCAGGCTGATTTTAGACCGATCTACAAATGCTCAACTAAAGGAGAGGCAAGGCAGCCAGCATCACTGGTATACTGCGCAAACGTAGGATACTGTTCGCCCCTACCGCACATGTATTGTTCGGCTTGTAGGCATGCCAGCGGCCTGTACATCTGTCTACGACGAGTCCTCCTCTGCGGCTCAACTTCTGGCCCGCATCGCCGAGCTAGAAGCGCAGCTCGCCACCTCTGAGGCTGCACGCCAAGAACTTACTACCGCCCTTCGTACGATCGAGCGAGTCCGCACTGAAAGCGCCGAAACTGCGATTCGCGCCAGCGAAGAGCGGCTGCGTATGGTGCTCAGCAACATGCCGGTGATGCTGAATGCCTGGGACGAGGGCTTGCAGATCACGGTGTGGAACGCCGAGTGCGAGCGTGTCACCGGTTACAGCGCAGCTGAGATGATCGGGCGCAGCGATATGGTCGCCCGGCTCTACCCCGACGAAACCTACCGCACGGAACTCATCGACGAATGGCGGCGCATCGGCGGCAACTTTCGTAATCTCGAAATGACGCTGACGCGCAAAGATGGCAGCCAGCGTACCGTCGCATGGTCAAATCTCTCGTCGATCTTCCCAATACCGGGGTGGGTGTCCTGGGCGATCGGGGTAGATGTGACCGGACGCCTACAGGCCGAGGCCGCGCTCCGTGAGAGCGAAGAACTTTACCGGACGCTGTTCGAAGCCAGCCGCGATGCCATCGTTATCACCGACGACCAGGGCCAATATCTGGATGTCAATCAGGCTGCCGCCGACCTTTTCGGGTTATCACGCGAGCAGTTGTTGGGTTTGCGAGCTACCGATGTGGTAATGCTCGCCCGACCGGGTGCGTTTGAGCGCCCGCACGACATGCGCACGGATGGAACGGCGATCGGCGAACTCGCGTTTATCCGTCCGGATGGCGAGCCACGTATCGCGCAGTACTCGGCGTCGCGCATCAGCGTCGATCTGAACCAGCGTATTTTGCGCGATGTAACTGCCGAACGCCAGGCTCAGCAGGCGCTTCGCGAAAGCGACGAGCGCCTACGCCTGGCCCTCGCCGCCGCCGCCATGGTGGCCTGGGAGTGGGATCTGGTGGCCGATAGCGTGATCTGGGTTGGCGACCCATATCGGGTGCTCGATCTCGCGAGAAGAGACGATCCGGCGAGCGATTCGCTGATGCTGCAGATGATGCCCGAGGACGACCGCAGAATCTGGCGGCACGCATTAAACACGAGCAGTGCCAACGATGATGTGCGCATTGAACACCGCTATTATCGCGCCGACGGGAGCCTGGGCTGGGTGGAGGCCTATGCGCGCCGCACCAGCCAGATCGGCGGTGTGACCAGCAGGCTTGTGGGCGTCACTCGTGATATTACCCAGCGCAAAGACCTTGAGGCCGCACTGCGCCATCGCGAGCAGCAGTTCAGTATGCTGGTAGAAAACGTACCGGATGTTATCTTTCGCTACCGCATCGAGCCACATGCCAGCTACGAATATGTCAGCCCGGCGATCGAAGCTATCACCGGTTATCCGCCGGATGCGCTGTACGCTGATCCGGCGTTCTTGACTGCCATCACGTACCACGCTGATCGTCCGATAATGGAACGCATCAATACGCAGATGGATAATGGAGTGCGGGTGCCGACCCCGTTCACTATTCGCATCCGCCACCGTGACGGCTCATTGCGTTGGCTCGAACTGATCTCGACGCCGATCTTCAAGGCCGACAGCATCGTGGCCTATGATGGTGTTGTCCACGACATCACAGCGCATAAGCAGCTTGAGCAGACACTGCGTATTCAAACACGCTTTCAGGAAGCACTGGCAGGGTCTCTCCGTGCGCTGCACAGCCACGGGCACGACCGTATTGCCCGCGAACGCATCTTCAGCGCTATGGCCGCCCAGCTATGTTATGGTGTTGAAGCCAGCCATGTACAAATCTGGCAGCTTTACGAGGCTGATCAGCTACACCTCGTTGCCGCCGCCAATGCTGATGGCGCACTTGCAACTGGTGATGCCGTTGTAGTGCTAAGCGGCCTAGCACCAATGTTACAGGCCCAGATCAGCGCCGAGACCGCGATTCTTACGCCCGTTGTTATCGAGGCCTTTGTTCAAGATGCCACGCGCCCAAGTCATTATTATGTCTTTCCGGTAAGCTGGCCGCAGACACGTTGGGGCGTGCTCACGATCGGGGTGGCGCCAGGGATGCTGCTGAGCAAACAAGATTGCAATCTCGCGGCAACGGTGGTTGAGATGCTGCGCACCACCATTCGGCGCTGGAATGCAGTCGATGCCCTCGTCGACAATGAGCGCACACTACGGCTGGCGCTGAATGCGGGCCAGCTCGGTCTCTGGGACTACGAACTAGCGAGCCAGCAGGTGACGCTCTCAGCGAGCTTCGCCCAACTCTTTGCATTGGGGATGAACGATACCACCATACCGCTCGAAGACATTCTGATGCGGCTGCACCCCGAGGATCGCGAAGGAGCGCTGGCCCACTTGGCCGATGCCGTAGCTGGAAGCGAGCCCACCATCGTTGAAGTGCGTTATGTGCAGCACGATGGCACGGTGCTGTGGATACGCACACAGGGTCAGGTCGTTTTTGATGCGCTACAGAGACCGGCGCGCATCGTGGGTGTATTAAATAATATTAGCGAGGAACGGCGCGCGCAAGCGATCATCGCTGAGGCGAACGCCGAACTTGAGCGACGCGTCGCCTTACGTACCCTGGAGCTTGAAGAAGTCAACGCCGAACTGCACGAGAGTCGGCGCTTTATCGAGCGCGTCCTTACGGCGTCACCGGTACAGGTATATGTTTTCGACTATCGGCGAAAACGGCTGATCTACACCAACCGCCCGCTAGGTGCCTTTCTGGATATCGACCCGAACGCCACGACGGACGATGTCACGTATCCGTTCAGGCAGATCTTTACGCCCGAACCAGACGACTACCCGATCGAGATTTTAATGCACCCCGACGACGCTGCGCGCCTACCGACGATATACGACGTCTATTCCAGCATGGGCGATGATACGGTCGTGGAGAACGAGTTTCGGGTGCGCGAGCCGAGCGGGGCATGGCGCTGGTTCTCGAGCCGCGACTTAGTCTTTAGCCGGGGAAGCATGGTAGCGCGGAGCAGATCATCGGCGTCTCGCTCGACATTTCAGCGCGTAAAGCCGCCGAAGAGCGGCTGACGACGGCCTTTAGCCACCTTGAGTCGCTACATAGCGAGTTACGCCACAACAGCCAGTTGCTGCAAACGATCATCAACAGCCTCGACGACGGGCTGGCCCTGATCGATGGCTACGGCGCATTGCTGCTAGTCAACCAGGGGCTGGCGCAGTTTTACGCGCTCCCGCCTGACGAGCTCATCGGGCGTCACTGGCGCGATCTGTGGCAGTTTGAGTCGCCGATGTTCGCTCAGGCGATCGACAAGGGGTTGAATTTTAGCGGGCGCGAAGGGCTGGTCTGCAATGGCGTGCTGCGTATCTTCGACATCCAGATCTTCCCGCTCCTGGGCGAGGCAAGCGAGCGGCAAGTTGTGATCCACCTTGTCGATGTGACCGAACGGCTGCGCTTCCAGGAGCTTGTTATCCAGAACGAGCGTCTGGCAGCAACAGGGCGACTTGCAGCGATTATTGCGCACGAGGTAAACTCACCATTGCAAGCGATCCAGAATTTTCTATATCTGGCGGGCAGCGACAATAACGAGGAGCGCACTACCTATCTAGCGATGATCGAGGAGGAGATCGACCGCATCGGTGCCTTGATCCGCCGTCTGCTCGATGTACAACGCCCTGACGATAGCGCGGTGCGCCGCATCGACATGAACACGCTGATCACTAAAGTAGTGACGCTCACCAGCACAACATTACAGCGTAGCCGTGTTACCTTGCAGTCGGAGCTCTCGTTCGACTCGCTCTGGGTGGTCGGACGGAACGACGAACTGACCCAGGTGCTGCTGAATCTTTTTCTCAACGCGCTCGACGCCATGCCACACGGCGGCACAATTGCGGTGCGCTCGTTGCATCGTGCGGCAACAGCTGCTGACCTGCCCCAACCACTGCTGCCGACGCAGATCGCGCTGATCGAGATCGCCGATACAGGCCACGGCATCCCCGCCGAGGTGATGCCGCACATCTTTGAGCCCTTCTACACTACCAAGAAATCGGGTTCGGGGTTGGGCCTGGCGATCAGTAGCCAGATCGTCGAACAGCACAGCGGGCGGCTCAGCGCCCATAACAATGCTCCCGTCGGAGCGCTTTTTCGCATTGTCTTACCCCTTGCTGAACCAGATCTGAACGAAACTTGACCGCATAGTGAACTCTTCGCTGTTCAAAAAACCACTATACTAGCAAAAGGATATAGCGCAACGGGACTGAGCAGGTTGGCGGATGGTGCTCTACACTATAGCAGGGTTACTGTCGCTTGCGCCGGAAGTGCGCTTCTGGTGTCTCGCCCGATACGCCCTGCGTCGCGTGTAACAGCACGCACATCAATTGTGTGAGAGTAAAGATGCTATGCGTCGCCCAATTCGTCGTGCCCATCTGAACGCTGAAAATCGCCAATTACGGCGTCGTCTGGCGGCGCTCGAAGCGCGTTTAACGCACCAAGAAGTGGACACCGCCACCAGCCTGACCGTCGAACGTGACATTCTAAAGATCCAGGACTGCCAGCTGACGGCCAGCACCCGCATGGCGGCGCTGATTGCGCACGAATTGAATACGCCATTGCAGACACTGGAAAACTATTTGTTTCTGGTGGCTCATGGTGCGGCTCCAGAGCATGGTATTCAGCCGCTGCAGCTCGAAGTGCAGAACATGGCGCGCATTGTGCAACGGCTATTGACCTTTCAGATCGCAGATACAGACGAGGCAGCGGCGATATCGCTCAACGAATCGATCGAGCGTGTGCTGTTATTGATCAGCTACCAGCTCCATCGCCAGCGGATCACGGTGCGACGGTGGCTGGCACCAAATTTACCGAACCCGGTGCTCTCAGAGCGTCAGCTGATCCTGGTGCTCTTTAATGTTCTCTTGCATATCGCCGCTGCGATGAGCGCGGGTGGCGAAATTAGTGTCCGCACCGGTACAGTATTTAGCCAAGAAAACACGGCTGCAGAGCTGCTCATCGAGTTCAACGGGCAGTGCCATTCCACGCAACGGGCAGGAGGGTTGGAACGTGTTTTTAACAGCTTCGACCTGCTAGGGCCACGGCTATCGCTCGATAGCTGTCGTTACTTGCTCGATGAACTAGGGGCGCGTCTAGTGGATGTGCAAGATCTCGCCGGGGCGCGGAAGCTGGTGGTTTCTCTGCCCGTATACACATAGTCTGAGCGCAAGGCGTCGCTACCATGCAGCAGGCCCAGCCAACAGCTATTTTACTTGTTGAAGATAACGATACGGCGCGGCGCTCACTAACGCATATTTTAGAGCGGGCCGGCTATTTCGTCGAAGCATTTGCTGATGGCGAGGCGGCGATCACTTTTTTGAATACGCCGACCGAGGGGCGGCGCTTCACTGTAGTGCTGACAGACCTCTTGCTGCGCGAGGTCGATGGCCTTGGGGTATTGCGTTGCGCCCGTGAGCTTAGCGATCCACCAGAAGTCATCTTGCTCACGGGCTACGGCACGATGCACACAGCAATTGAGGCGCTACGGTCGGGCGCGTTTGACTATCTGCTGAAGCCGTGTAAGCCGGAAGAGCTGCTGCGCTGTGTCGCACGTGCGGTGCATCGTAGCACAACACGGCGTGCTCAGAGCACGGCGATGCGCTATTTCGCCGAGGGGTTAGCCCAGTTACAAAGCGGGCACCAGCCGGCACACGCCGAAACGACGACGCCGCTAGAACCAACCGGCCCGTCGCTTGGCGCAACAGCTACGTCGGTGCGGCAGCCACTGAGCCAACTCGGGAAACTGTCGATAGACCGTCGTAGTCGCAGTGTTCACTTTAGCGGTCAGAGCATTTTGTTAACTGCGACAGAATATGCCCTGCTCTGCTGCCTACTCGACGCAAATGGCTGTATGGTCACCTACAGCCAGCTTGCTCAGTGCGCTCATGGTCAGTTGCTAGAGGCAGGCGCTGCGCATCAGATGCTAAAAACCCATATTTACAACTTGCGGCACAAGCTCGACCCTGAGTATATCGTGAATGTGCGCAGCATGGGTTATCGTCTCATCGACCCATCACAAACATAATGCAAACAGAGTACAACGAACAATCCACCGATACGATCGCCTATGCACGTGAGATGCGTATGCTCTACCGTGACGCCGAGCGGCGTGCTGTACGCTTCCGCCTACTGGTTGAGATGGGGCGTGATCTAGCGAGCGTACGCGATCCGCAGGCACTCTTACAGCTCGCCGTGAGCCGCACAACAACTTTTAGCGGCTACAGCAACGGTTGTGTGCTGTTATGCAGCGCTAACGATGAACTAGTAGCGCGCGCAACAACTGGCATGATCAGCCCGTTCACACGGCTGCGCAGCGGGCGAGCAGGATGGGCCGAAGCGATGCAAGCATTACACGAAGGGCGCGCGCTGGTCGAGCCGGCCATCGCACTGACAGCGGGCGAGTCGCCGCCCATCCCCTCGCGCATTTTCCTGCCGCTGATTACCAACGACGGGCAAGCGCTCGGCGTATTGCTGCTCTGCGACGATGCGCTCGCACATCCGCTCGATTCTGAAGATCTACATGCCCTGCACTTGCTGGCAGGCCAGCTGGCGACCGCGTTGCAGAGCGCTCAACTGCATAGCGAGAAGGAGCAGCTTGCTGCCCGGCTTAGCGAGCGCGAGCAACGGCTCACCGAACTTGTTAATCATCTTATGCACGCCCAAGAAGAAGAACGTCGCCGTATTGCCTACGAACTGCACGATGGCCTTTCGCAGATGACGGTCGGCATTCTGCAGCAGCTGCATATTCTTGAAGAGTGTTATAAACCACGGGCGCACCGCTCGCAGCAGGCGCTCGCGCGAGCTGTCGAGATGGCGCGCGCAACGGTGACGGAGGCGCGTCGCACGATCGCCGGGCTGCGCCCAACGGTGCTCGACGATTTCGGCCTGGTGACTGCGGTGCATATGCTGGCGTCGGAACTACAGGCGGAAGGATGGGATGTGACCTGTACCATCGACGTGGGCGGGCCGAATTTGCCCTCGGCCATCGAAACCGCGCTGTATCGAATCGTGCAAGAATTGCTGACGAACATACGCAAGCATGCCGGCCAGACGCGGGTGCATATTACGTTGTACCGTTCGGGCGATGCAGTGGCGCTGTGCGTACAAGATTGGGGGCAAGGCTTTATTCCCGATGCGACGATACGGCCGGTACATACTGGGGAGAAGATCGGGTTGTCGGGTATTCGAGACCGCGTCTGGGCATTTGATGGGCAGTGGCACCTGGAGAGCGCACCGGGCCAGGGAACACTTGTCCAGGTTGCGCTGACATTGCCACAATTGCAGCCGCTCGAACTTACGGGCGGGACGCGATTGGATACAAATCGTTATGCCTACGCGGGGCGATAAAGCGGTTGTTCCGCGCGCCCCGCGTTAATAGTCTTTTACACATTAATCCGCTCTACCTGCACGCCCTTGCGCTATAGCGCTGGGCAGAAGCATTGAGCCATACGTCTGGGGTGTTGTGGGCAGCTTCGCTGCCCACAACACCCCAAACAAAGCTCAATCGTTGTGCCAGCGCTATAGCGTGGGGCGCGCATCTCCCCATGCGTTAGAGATGCTTCTTAACCTTTTGCAGCATCGCCAGGTGCTGGTCGAGCGTGGTAAAGCCCAGGCTCATGGTATTCACGCAGAGATGGGTCGCGCCGAGATCGCGCCACCCGCTGACATATCCTTCCCACTCGTTTTCGGGCGTTCGAAAGGGCGAGAGCTGCGGTTCGAGACCAATCGCCGCAGGATCGCGCCCGGCCACGCGGGCATACTCGTGCAAGCGGGCGATCTGGGCGCGCATATCCTCAGTTGGTGGTCGCCAGGGAAACCAGCCATGCCCATCGCGCCAACGCGCTGGAGCGTCGCCTCGCTATAGCCACCAATCCAGATCGGAATGCGGCGGCGCGGCGGCAGCGGGTTGATGCCCGCGTTAGCGATCGTATGCCAGCGGCCCTGGAAATCGATCGCGGGCGCTGCCCACAGCTGGCGCAGTAGCGCTATTTGCTCCTCGCTGCGCACGCCGCGGTCGCGGAAGTTCTCGTTCAGCCCCTCGTACTCAACATCGTTCCAGCCCACCCCGATACCGAGCCGTAGCCGACCACCGCTCAGAAGATCGACCTCGGCCGCCTGTTTGGCGACCAGCGCAGTTTGGCGTTGCGGCAGGATAAGCACCGCCGTCACCAATTCAACCGTGCTCGTCACGGCAGCCAGGTAGCCAAAGAGCACAAAGACCTCGTGAAACACCGACTCGCTGGTGTAGGGGCCGCTCCAATCGGGCCGCGTGCTTGTGCTTGCGCCGAGCACATGGTCGTAGGCGAGGATATGGTCGAAACCCATCGCCTCGACCGCCAACGCGTAATCACGGATCGCTGTTGGGTCGACGCCGCTCTCGATTTGGGGGAAGACTGCGCCAAGTCGCATGGTAAGTTTCCTTTAAGACAAGGTTTCAAAAAAGCCGTTTGTGCTGGTCAGTGATGGCGGCTTCGCTGCTACCACTGACCAGCATAAACCCTTTTTGAGCCTGGCGTTCGCTAGAACGGCACGTACTGGCGCACCATGTCTCAGGGCACAGGGCACCTTACTTCAAATAGGTATCGAAGAAGGCCACGGTGCGCTCCAGGTAGAGTGCTTTGTCGGTGCCTTGCAGCGCGTGGCCACCGCCAGGATAGAGAAAGAGTTCGCTGGCCTTGCCAAGCTCGATCAGGCGTTCGTGGGGCACAGTGCTCCACTCGGGCGGCACCGGATCGGCGGTGCCGTGGTGAAATTGTACCGGGGCTTGCAGCAGATCGAGATAATAGTAGGGCGAGAGCCGGGTATAGAGATCGGGCGCTTGCTCAGGGGTAAGCGGGTAGTCGGCGGGGTTGCTCGGATCCCAGAGCACCTGGTCGCTGCTGTAGGCGTAGTAGGTATCGGCGAGGAAGGAAGAAGCTGGCGCATAGATCAGGCCAGCGGCGATCTGATCGCTGACAAGCATAGAGCGCAACGTGATCTCGCCGCCGTTAGAGTGGCCCCACATACCGACCGGGCCAGGTTTGGCCTCGGGCAAGGCCTGCGCCAGTGGGATAAGATTGAGTGTATCGATCGCGTGGCCAGCCTTGAAAATATTCGGTGCCAGATCGGAGCCAGCGTGGCCACGAAAGTCGGGTGCGAGCGTAAGGTAGCCGCGCGCCGCCAAATAATCGCTGGCGTGCTGAGTATCGTAGCCGGTGCGATAGACAGCGAGCGGGAAGTAGCCGTGGTTGAGAATAATCACCGGCCAGGGGCCAGCACCGCGCGGGCGGGTGAGCTGCCCAGTAATGCGCAGCCCATCGCTTTGATACTCGAAAAGTTCCCGGGTGAACTCGGGCGTCTCACTAAGCAGGCCGAGCATACGGATCGCGCCCTCGCCGTAGCTACGCTCACGTAGGCCGTCAATTGTCAGCGGTGCATATTCAGCGTATGGGTCGGCGTCGCGGTGCCGGTGGTCGGCTCACCGTCGATCAGATGCAGGGCCTCGCCGATCTCGCGGCCACATACTTCAGCCCGCAGGGACGCAACCGATCGTATGGACGCAGCTTCACCGAGAAGCTGATCAGCGGCGAGCTTCAGTCCGAATCTGATCGATCAGATACAGCTCTTTCTTCCGTTCCTTCTCTCTTCATCGAAAGAGAGGTGCTTTCCAGTAAGAACCT
>JAAUTF010000102.1 GCA_012031775.1 Candidatus Altimarinota bacterium
TAATGTTTTCGGTGGTGCTGATGATACGCTGACGCTGACCACAACAACCACCGCAACCGGTGTCTATAGCTTCACCGATGTTGCGCCCGCTATCTACGGCGTGGTGTTCACCATCCCCAATCCTAGCGGTGGCAATGCTGATTTTGCCCTCGTTACCCAGGCTGTCGGCGGTGATAATACCATCGATAGCGACCCGGATCCGGTCACTGGCCAGACCGCGCCACTCACTATCACTTCCGGCGCGACGATCAACAATATTGATGCCAGTTATACCGGTACAACCTCAGTCACCGGCTATACCTTCGAAGATGTCAATGGCGATGGCATACAAGATGCTAGCGACCTCGATATCGAGAATGTGCCGGTTACTGTCACCCACACAATCAGCAATGTCTATTTGCTTACATCGCTGACGCTGAACGCCACGACCGACCCCTCTGGTGTCTGGTCGGTCGATCAGCTGCCCGGCGGTGCATTCGATGTGCAATACGGCACGCCCAGTGGCTATGTCGTAACCCAGGCCGATGCCACCGGTACACCGAGCTTGCTCGATAGCGATGGCCTCGGCACCGGCCTCGATCAACTAAGCGCTCAGAACCTCGTCGCCGGTACCGACGAAGAGCGCGACCAGGGCTTCTACGTCCCGGTCGACATCCAGGGTCGTGTGCGCTTCGACCGTGACCTCGACCAGAATCTCTACACCACTGATGCCGAACCCGGTGTCCAGGGCGTCACCGTAACGCTCCTTGTAGCCGGCTCGCCGATCTTGACGACGACGACCGATGTAAACGGTGATTATGTCTTCGACGATGCACCACCAGGAACCTTCGGTTTCGCTTTCGTGAACCCCGATGCGACGAACTTTGAGTACGAAGTAGGTCCGCTCAGCGATAACGATGTCGCTGCGCTCGATGGTGCCGATGGCCTCTCAAACGATAATTTCACCTATAGCTCCGGCGATGGCACCGTCGATGGTGCCGACGCGGCGATTATCGGGCGCTCGACGATTTCGGGCGTGACTTTTGAAGATCTCGACGGCGACGGCCAGCGCGAGGCTGGTGAAGACGCCAGTGGTCTTCCCGATAATGGTGCCCTCCTCACCGTCACGGTCAATCTGCCCAATCGCCTGACGACCACGATCACCCGCACAGCGCTGATCACCGATGGTGTCTATAGCTTCCCCGGCCTCCCCGGCGCGGCGAGCACCAGCGCGGTGGATTTTACGGTGGCCTTCACTTCACCCACTGGTTTTGTTCCAACCTTCGCCGACATCGGTGCGCCCGCGACCGACAGCGATGGCCCCGGCACCGCTGCCGATCAGCTCGATGCTCAAGCAATTGCCCCCAGTACAACGGCAGCGCGCGACCAGGGCTACTACGCGCCGATCGTGATCAGCGCCGGTGTCTTCGAGGAAGACGGCGGTGCTGATGTCGACAACACGATTGAGACGCTTGACACACCGATCGCTGGCGTCACCGTTACCTTGGAAATCTCCGGCAGCGGCACTTTCGTCGCTGCTGAAGTGACCGATGCTACTGGACTTGTTACCTTCACTGTTGCCCCCGGCAGCTATCAGTTGAACGTCTCCGAGACGGCAGCCGCGCTCGTTGGCCTGCTCGCGGCGCCTGGCCAGCAAGACCCGACGCTCGCCGTCGGCTCCCCGTTCATCAGCGGCGATAGCTCCAGCTTCAGCTTCGGTAGCGGCGACAACAGCTTCGGCTTCTACGCGCCCGCCAGCGTCACTGGTACAGTCTACTTCGACCGCAACTTCGACGATCTCAAAGCTGGCGAGCCCGGCCTGCAGAACGTCCAGGTCGCACTTGTCGGCCCACAGACCTATACGACCACAACTGATGTTGCGGGCGGCTACAGCTTTAGCCAACTGGTGCCAGGCAGCTACACGCTGACCATGACCAATCCTGATACTACAAACTTTAGCTTTATTGGTGTGGCTGGCGATAGCGACCTTGGCCCGGCTGGCGCGAACACCACCGCCGCCGACGCGCTCACCGTTGGCTACGCTAGCACAACAAGCGACCAAGACGCCGGCATGATCGGGCGCAGCAGCGTTGGCGGCAGCGTCGTCACCGATACCAACGGCGACGGCAATCTGGCCGCTGAACCAGCGCTCGATGGTGTCACCGTGGCATTGACTGTCAACGTCAATCTGCCCAACCTGATCACGACGACCATTAATCGCACTGCCGTCTCGTCATCCGGCACCTATTCGTTCGCCGGTTTGCTTGGTGGTGGGAGTGTGGCAGAGTCAAACTTCGACCTGAGTTTTGTCACACCCGCCGGTGCCACCCCGACGCTCTACGATGTCACTGCTTTCGCACCCACCAACGACAACGATGGCCCCGGCACTGCTGCCGACCAACTCGACGACCAGGCGCTCGCCAAAAATATCAGCGCCGACCGCGACCAGGGCTTCTATGTGCCGGTCGACTTTACCGGTACCGTCGCCTTCGACCGCGACGCCGACAACGACCTCTTCGCCGACGCTGAGCCCGGCATGAGCGGCGTGCAAGTTGTGCTGCAGCAGGGTTCGGCAGTCAGCGGCACGCGCATTCTGACGACGACCACCGATGCCACCGGCGTCTACACCTTCATTGATGTGGCACCTGGCACGTATCGCGTGCGTGTCATCAACCCCGACATCGCCAACTTCACTTTCCCGGCGACGGTCAGCGGCGATAATGACGTCAGCTTGAACGGGTCGGATGGCCTTACAGCGGCGGTCAACGCCGCATCGGGCGATCCGCTCTTCACCAACGATGCAGCAGTGCTTGGCCGCTCCAGCGTTTCTGGCCGCGTCTTTGAAGATCCGAATGCCGATGGCGGTCAGGCCGATGCCATCGGCCTCGGCGGGGTAACAATCGATCTTACCGTCACCGTCAACCTGCCTGGCTTGCTGACAACGACGATTAACGCCACAGCGACCTCGGCGGTCGGCACCGGTGTTTACACCTTTACCAACCTGCCGGGCGGTGCTACTGTCGCTGAGTCGAGCTTCGACCTGAGTTTCGGCACACCGGCTGGCTATCTCGCCAGCCCGAGCGACGTTGCTGCCTTCGCGCCCACCAATGATAGCGACGGCAACGGCACCGCCGCCGATCAACTCGACGATCAGGCCCTCGCCAAAACGATAACGGCAGATCGCGATCGCGGCTACTTCCTGCCTGTCACAATCACAGCGGGCGTCTTTGAAGAGGACGGCGGCGGCACAATCGACAACGTGATCGAGGCGCTTGACACCCCGATCGTAGGTGTGTCGGTTACGCTGGAGATCTCCGGCACCGGCGCATTCGTCGCCGAGGAAGTGACGGATGCCAGCGGCCTTGTTACCTTCACGGTTTCACCCGGCAGCTACCAGCTCGATATCGATGAAACGAGCCCGGCGCTTGTCGGCTTGCTCGCCGCTCCTGGCCAGGAAGACCCGGCCATTGCGGTTGGCTCGCCGCTCACCAGCGGTGAGGCATCCGGCTTCAGCTTCAACAGCGGCGACAATAGCTTCGGCTTCTCATACGCCTGCCACGATTAACGGTACGGTCTTCTTCGACCGCGACCTCAATAACTTGCTCACCGGCGAACCTGGCCTGCAAGGCGTGGGTGTGCGCGCAGTCGGGCCACGCTCGCTAAGCGCCAGCACCGACGCCACTGGTGCCTACACCATTACCGGCCTGCTGCCAGGTGACTACACCGTCACCTTCACGAACCCGGACACGCTGAACTTCGCCTTTATCACCGGTGGCGACAGTGATGTGACCAGCACCGGCCCTGCTTACCAGCAGCAGTACCGCTGCTCAGACCGTGGGCTACGGTACAACAAGCACGGTCGCCGATGCCGGATTGATCGGACGGAGCAGTGTCGGCGGCACAACCCGCGAGGATACTAACGGCGACGGCAACATCGGTAGCGACCCGCCGCTTGGCAATGTCACCGCCGACCTGACGGTGACGGTCAATCTGCCCGGCTTACTCAGCACAACGATCAACCGCACGACGACATCGACAGCAGGTACAGGTGTCTACACCTTCACCGGTCTGCCGGGGGGCGCAAGTGTTGCTGAGTCGGATTTTGATCTGGCCTTTACCACGCCAACCGGCTACTTCCCGACGCTGAGCGACGTGGCGGCCTTCGCGCCCGCCAACGACAGCGATGGCGCGGGCACCGGCCCCGACCAACTGAACACCCAGGCGCTTGGTAAGAACAGCGCCGCCGACCGCGACCGCGGCTACGCACTGCCCTTTACGGTTGCCGGCACGCTCTACTTCGACCGCGATGGTGACAATGATCTCGTCGCCGATGGCGAACCCGCTATCGAGGGTGTAACCGTCGAACTTGTCGATGCGAGCGATACGGTGGTCGGTAGCGATGCCACCGACGCGACCGGTGCGTACAGCATCCCCGGCGCAAGCCCCGGTATCTCGTACACCGTGCGCTTCGTCAACCCAGATACAGCCAACTTCCGCGCCGCCATTGGCACCAACGGCAGCGACAACGACATCCGCACGCTCACTGGCGCTAACGGCGTCACTGGCGCTATTAGCGGCACATCCGGCGGCACGACAAGCGATGTCGATGGTGCCTTTGTTGGGCGCTCGATCGTTGACGGCGTCACCTTCGAGGACGCCGAGGGCGACGGTGGCAATACCACTGCCGACGACGATGTTGTTGCGGGCGTGGCGGTTACGGTGACGCTTGATGTCGCTATCCCCAACCGTCTGACCACAAGCTATACACGCACCACAACTTCGGGTGCCGATGGTAGCTACACCTTCAGCGACCTGCCGGGCGGCGCTACGGGCGAGGTGAGCTTCGACCTGGACTTTACAACACCGAACGGTTATAACGAGACGCTGGCCGACGTCGTAGCCTTCGCGCCTGCTACCGACAGCGACGGCACCGGTACCGCTGCGACCAACTCGACGACCAGAATCTGAGTGTTGGCGCGACGGAGACCCGCGACAAGGGCTACACTCTGCCCACAACAATCACCGGCGTTGTCTACTTCGACCGCGACCTCGACAACGACCTCATCGCCGATAGCGAGCCTGGTGTCGAGGGCGTGACCGTCGAACTGCGCCAGGGCGCTACGATCATTTCGACCACCACAACCACGGCAACCGGTGCATACACCTTCACCAGTGTGAACCCCGGCAGCTATGTCGTGCGTTATATCAACCCCGACAGCAGCAATTTCGCCTATGTCGACGGCCCGACTGGCAACAATGATGTTGACACGCTTGTCGGCGACGACGGCGAGTCAGCCACCTTTGTCGCGCTCTCCGGTGCAACGGTGACAGGCCCCAATGCCGCGCTGATCGGCCTCGCAACGATTAGCGGTGCCTATTATGAAGACAGCAACGGCGATGGTGAACTGAACGGCGAGCCGAATACCACAGTTCCAGCCGTGACGGCGAACCTGACGGTGACGGTAAATATCCCGAACCGCCTGAGCACAACCATCGTGCGCGGCGTCGCTAGCACTAACACCTACAGCTTCACCGGTCTGCCTGGCGATGGAACAGGTGTCACCTTCGACCTCAGCTTTACAACGCCAAGCGATTGGTTCGCCACAATCGCCGATCTGGCAGGCGCAACGATCGACAGCGACGGTGCCGGTACGGGTGCCGATCAGCTCGACGATCAGCAACTTGGCGCAGGCGCGACCGCCGAACGCGACCGCGGTTACTACCAGGCCGCCACCATTCGCGTGCGCCTCTTCGACGAACTGACCAACCCGCCGCCGGATAATGTCTACAGTGTGGGCGACAGCGGTATCACCACCGCGACGGTTGTGCTTTCCACCACCAATGGCGTGGTTACGCCGCTGACGACGGATGGCCCCGCCGCCGACGGCCTGCTTACCTTCACAGTGCCGCCCACTAGCACGGATTATTTCCTGAGTGTCGCCACACCGGCTGGCTTCATCGCCTCGCCCGGCAATAGCGGCCAACTCCTAGTGACACCGGCACCAACCAGTGGCGAGACCTCGCCCAACACTACGGACACTTTTGAGTTCGGCTACTATCGCCCGGCAGCGATTAGTGGTGTGGTCTTCTTCGATCGCAATGGCGACGATCTCCTGCTGGACGAGCCGGGCGTGCAGGGCGTTACCGTGACGCTACTGCTTGGCGGCACACCAACGCTCACGACGACCACCGACGTAGCTGGTTCCTACGTCTTTACCGACGTGGTACCTGGCGACTACGTGGTACGCTTCACCAACCCTGACCCGGCCAACTTTAGCGTGAAGGACGGCCCAATCGGCGATAACGATGTCGACGTGCTAAGCGGCAACGATGGCGATACCGCCAGCTTCGCCATCAACTCGGGCGACGCACTGGAATACAACGCAGCCCTCACCGGGAACGGCGCGATCAGCGGGTATGTTTTTGAGGACGGCAATGCCAATGGTCTTTCGACGGATGCAGGCATTGATGCACCGCTCGCACCGGTAACGGTCACCTTGCAGATGATCATCAATGTGCCGAACACGTTGGTGACGTCGATCATCACTAATGTTACCGTGGGCAGCGATGGTCTCTACAGCTTCGAAAACCTGCCTGGTGGTGGTACAACCTTCTTCAACTTGCTCTTCGAGACACCAGAGGTTACGCCGCCATTCGAGGAGACGATCGAGGATGTAAACGGCGGCGTTGGCACGAGCGGTGATAGCGATAGCGCCATCTTTAGCCAGGCCTTTGCTGCTGGTGCAAACGAAGTGCGCGATCGCGGCTACTTCCAGCCGGTCATAATCGTGGCGCGTGTTATCGACGAGCAAGTCGATGTCAACAACAGCTTCGATGTCGGCGAACCCGGCACCGACCCGCGCGCAACAGTGGCTATCAGCGGGACGAGTGGCGTCGACACACGTCTGGCCGATACCACCGGTCTCGTAACCTTTACCGTTTCGCCGGGTGTTTACGAACTGCGTGTGCCGACAACGCCCGCAGGTTTCACTCCGTCGCCCGGCAATCTATCGCCAGTTGGCACTGTGCAGCTCGCCGAATTGTTCAGCGGCGAAGTCGCGCCGGAGACCGTCTTCGGCTACTACAAGAACTCAACCCTCAGCGGCAGCGTTTGGTACGATGCCAACGGTGATGGCCTGCTCGATGTCGGCGAACCCGGTATGGAAGGTATCACAGTCACACTGTTGCTCGACGAAGATGGCATCGCGGGCGGCGATGTGACACTTGAAGAAGTCGTCAGCGTTATAGATGGCGTCTACAGCTTCACCACATCGCTCACCCCGACCGGTGTGATCGGCCCGGATGTGCGCTACCGCTTGCAGTTCGCGCCGCGCGATGGCTTTGAGTTCACGCTCACTGGTGCTGTTGCAAGCGAAGACAACAACAGCGATGCCGATAGTACTGGCCTGACCGAAGGTTTTGTTGTCGCTTCCAACACCGCTTACACTGTCTACGATGCGGGTTATATCGGTGTAAACAGCATCGGCGACTTGGTATGGGAGGACAGCAATGCAAACGGCATCCAAGACAGCGGCGAGCAGGGCCTGGCGGATGTGACGGTCACGGCACTGATCACGACTACGGGTATCAATAGTAGCAATCCGACGCTGACGATCAGCACTACCTCGACAAGTGCTGTAGGGCTGGCAGCGAATTACCAACTGAGCGATCTACCGCCAGCCAGCAGCTACGCGATCGTCAGCGTGACGCGCTTCGGCTACACGCTCTCACCGACCGATCGGGGTGCGAACGACGCGCTCGATAGCGAGCTGGTGCCCTTCATCGGTGGGTCGCTCCCGCCGATCACCGATACAGTCGACTTCGGCCTCTACCAGGTGGCCGCGATCGGCGATCGGGTTTGGTACGACGCCAACGGTAATGGCCTTTACGACAGCGGCGAACCCGGTGTCGGTGGTGTTACTGTCGAACTACTCGACAGCGCTGGTACAAGCCAGACCACCACCACGAGCGCGGCCACCGGCGATATCGGCTTCTACCAGTTCGCAGACCTGGCCCCAGGAACCTACAGCCTGCGCTTCACCGCTCCCACAGGATTGGTATTCACCAACGATGGTCTGGGCACGATCACCGTCGATAACGACAATGATGCTGGACTAGACGGGCTGACGGATGCCTTCACTGTGGGCAGCGGCGAACAGCTCGCTTCGGTTGATGCGGGCCTGCTCGGCAATGCCAGCATCTCCGGTATCGTCTGGGTCGATGCCAACAACAACGATCAGCGCGATGCCACCGATACACAGCGCCTTGCCGGTGTGAGCGTGACACTGGTCTTCACGCCAGCCGGTCGCGGGCTTGACCTGGCCCCGCTCAATGTGACAACAGCAACGGCCAGCGATGGCAGTTACAGCTTCGAGCGGCTGCCAGCTGGTACGTATCAGGTAAGATTCGCCGAGGTCGAGGGCTATGTCGCAGTGACGCCGAACGTCGGTGCTGACGAAACCGACAGCGATGGGCTATTGGCGACCGGGTCGCTCACAGCAGGTGAAGCACTGACGACGCTCGATATGGGCTACGCGATCGAGCGCTTTGTCACCTTCCTGCCGATCGTACGGCGCGACAATATCGTCGACTTGGAGTTGAGCTTCACCGTGACACCGGCCTCGCCGCAAGCTGGCACACCAGCACAGATAGCAGTGACGGTGACCAACAACGGTACATCGGCGGCGAACAACTTCTGGGTCGATTTCTACATCAACCCGAGCGAAGTGCCGACGGTGAACAAGCCCTGGAATGAAATCTGTGATCGCCCGAAAGAGCGCTGCTTCGGCCTGGCCTGGTTCATCAGCCAGCCACTAGCCCCCGGCCAGAGTATTGTGCTCAACAGCAGTGTGGAAAGCGCAAGCAATCCGAACGGCTACCGTCCGACGGCGAGCAACTGGCTAGGCTACTTCGATAACGACACCAGTAAGCTCTATGCACTCGTCGATAGCTGGAACCGCGATGCAGCTGGGACAACTGGTGATCCTTTCGGGGCGATTGTCGAAGTCAACGAGAATAACAATCGCGCCGAACAAGACATCATTGTTACGCCGGGCACGCTGCCACCGCTGCCTGCCGGAACACGCCAGGTAGAGCGTTAAACTGAGTCTGGGCAGCAGCCGATCGCTGCTGCCCACAACAACATTCTGATATTCGTTCCACCCACGATCAAAAGGAGAGATGCGTCGATGCGGAAACAACTCGTTAGCTCCACGATGCTTTGTTGCGGTATGCTAGCATTGGTGCTGAGCTTTGTGCTCACGCCGATGCCGCAGGCTGCCTCTGCCATGCCCAACCTGCAACCCTCGCCCCGCCCCACGCTTGTGCCCACCGATGGCCCCTCGCCGACGCCGCTCCCGCCGACGAGCACACCGCTTCCGCCAACGAGCACACCTACCGGCCCTGAGCCGACCACGCCGCCGGTGCCGACCGAGGAGAGCAACCCACGGAATCCGACGCCGACGCCGATACCGGGCCGTTTGACAGGCACCGTGATCGATCTGCGCACTAGCGCGCCGGCACCTAATGTCGCGGTGCGCGTCGGCGATTGGGTGTTCGTGACCGACCAGAACGGCAACTACGACGCCCAACCTATCCCGAGTGGTTATTACCTCGTTGGTTTACAACTTGCAAGCGGGCAAGGTGATGCGGCCCAGGGCGAAGCGGAGTACGCTGTGGGCGCGGGCGATACCGTCGTGGTGCATCTCTTCTTCTACAGCGCACTGCCAGCGGGTTTACCAGTTGAGCCGCAGCCACAGCCAACACAGCCGATCCTGCCAACTTCAACGACGGTTCCCCCAAGCGCTCAACTACCAGATCTCGACCTGCCAGACACACAACCTGTAGCTGCTGCTCCCGTCGGTCTTCCAGTAACGGCGGCCGGTGACACGAGCGCGCTTCCCTTTATGCTGCTGCTGCTCAGCACCCTCTTGTTGGGCGGCGGCGTCTTCTTGCAGGTTAGTCGTTATGTGTTCGTTCCCACGAACCTGCGCAAGACGATCAGCGACGAAGACATTTTGTGCCTCTTACTGGGCCTGAAAGACGAAGACATTTTGCGGAAGCTGTTAGATCTTTAGCAGGGCGGACATTGTTGCGTGGTCGATGCGCCGTTGATTCGTGAACTGTGATGCGTTTGCAATGGCGCGCTCACAGTTCACACGGGCATGGTTTCTAGGCTGCCCTTAACGCATCGACATGTTAGACCATACGATCGTTTAGCCGTCGTCACGAGCGATAATATCGTTCGTGACGATTTCTATGTCGCCAGTTGAGCGACCGCGCGCGTTCTCGATCCGACTCAGGCGCTTTTGAAATTGGCCGAGAGCAAAGGTTGTAAAATCGTCCAACTGAATGCCAAAGGGCATCGTTTCATAGGCGCTAAAGATCTCGTCGATTGTGCCGAGCGCATACATCAGCAACTCATTCATACGCTCTTCGATCAGATCCCAAAGAGTATCATCGGCGGCGATTAGGCGCGAGAGCAAGTAGATGCCATAAGCAATATGGCGCGCTTCGTCCTGCTTGAGTAGCCGCACCCCACGACACATTCCCGGCATTATGCCGTTGCGCTCCAAAATAGTGAAGTAGCCCTGATAGCCAGTTTCCGCTAGCACGCCCTCAACCACCATGTTATAAGTCAGCGAAGCAAGCGCCTGCGCCTGCGGGCTGCTGTCGTGCTCGAGCCTGCCCATGGCCTCGGGCAACGCCTGATAGATCAGCGCACGGTAGCTCGGACTGTGGTAGTGGCTCAAATCACCCCCATGTTCGGCGACCTCGTCGAGAAAGCGGCGGAAGAAGTCGGTGTGTTTCGCCTCTTCGAAAAGAAAAGTGGTCAAGAAGAGTTCTTCTTCGAGACGCCCTTCACACGCGACAGTGCGGATGAGCGGCAGAATGTCGAGCGTCACCGCTTCTTCACCCGCTTGAAAGAGCGCTGTTAGGCGCAGCAAGAGATCGCGCTCACCAGCGTTCAAACGCAGCCAATCCGCACGATCACGCGTCAAATCGAGGGCAGACGGGTTCCAGATGCCAAATTGCTTGGCTTTTTCAAACAGGCGCATCGGCGGGCTGTCGCGGCGCAGGCCGCGTGTGGTACTCGCAAAGCTGACGTGTTGCATGGTTTGCTCAGGTATAGCAATCCTACATAGGTTGTAGTAAAAGATGTGTGGTCGTGCGCAGCGTCGGCGCGCACGACCACATACACTTCTCACAAGCCATGTAAGGTTACCGCATATCGCTGCTCACAGCTTTACTGTGAGCCAGCGATATACAATTCTACCAGCGGACGGTCACTGGCGTGCCCATTGGAGCCCACTCATAGACCCAGGCGGCAGCGCCGAGCGGCAGGTTGATACAGCCGTGGCTGCGACGCACACCGCTGCCAAACTGGTTGTGCCAGTAGGTGCCGTGGATGGCGACCCCACCGTTGATGTACATCACGTGGGGAACGTTCGGCACATTGTAATACTCGCCGCCAAGGTTACCCTCCATCGTCTGCGAGCGCAGCTTGGCATAAACGGCAAAGGTGCCCGGGGGCGTATTAAAGCCATCTTTGCCAGTCGAGACACCTGCATCATAGACCAGTGTGTCGCCCTCGTATGCATAGAGCCATTGATCGCTGAGGTCAACGATGATATATTTACCGCCCCGGCTTGCTGCCACCACCGGTTTTGGTTTCGCCTTGACGGGAGCAGGCGCGGACGCAGCAGGTTTTGGTGCAGGTTGGGCGGGGGCAGGGGCTGCTGTGGGCAGCGGCAGCGCCGTCGCGTCGCCGGAACTGGGCAACCAGTGCAGGTTGAACGAAAAGACCAGGATCATGGCGATGGCGAGGACGAAGTTCGGCGTTGCATAGCCGACAAAGGCAATCGCCATGATCGCCGAGCCCAGCGCCGTCTTCCGCTGCAGCGCTGCAACGACACCGAGTGGCAGGCCGAGCACGACCGCCAGCACATGGATGAAGCGGCGTTCGCGGGCGAGCGCGGTGCTAGTCGCCCATGCTGCCCCCAGCCGACATGCGGATGATTCCCCAGCTCAGCAGCACGGTCACCGACAGCAGAACCACGGTGATCGCGCTGGAATAACCAAGGAAGGAGAAGTTGAACGCCTGGAGGAACGAATAGTAGTTGGTCACTTCCGTCACGCTGCCGGGTCCGCCCTCGGTCAGGATGAAGATCAGCGGGAAGGCCTTGATGCTGTCGATCAGCCGGAACAGCCCGGCGACCACCAGGGTCGGCGCGATGTAGGGCAGCAGGATGTGGCGGAACATCTGGATCTCGCCGGCGCCGTCGATCTTCGCCGCCTCGATCGGGCTGTCCGGGATCATCTGCAGCGCCGCCAGCACCATCAGCATGGTGAAGGGGAACCACTCCCAGGTGTCGACCAGCACGATCGCCCAGAGCGCGAGGTCCGGGTCGGTGGTCAGCGGCGGCACCGGCAGGCCGATCCAGGCCATGAAGCGGTGGAAGGGGCTGATGTCGACGGTGAACATCACCCGCCAGAGGATGCCGACGGCGATCGGCGGCAGCACCATCGGCACCAGGAACACGGTGCGCGCCATCCGCCGCCAGCCAGTTCCCCTGGTTCAGCAGCCAACGCCACGCCG